>NZ_JAFNMU010000003.1:0-230973 GCF_026537125.1 Gilliamella sp. B2828 | reverse complement strand
CCGAACTCAGAAGTGAAACGCCGAAGTGCCGATGGTAGTGTGGGTATTACCCATGTGAGAGTAGGGAGCCGCCAGACTTTTAAATATATTGAGAGCCCAGCAGGAATGCTGGGCTTTTTTGCATACAGAAATTACAAACTTCTAAAGAAGTTTGTATGTTTGAGTATGCCACTAAACAATAATTCATTTAGTGTATAATAACCTAAAGATGATATTTAAACTAAGTTAAAGCAGGATGAGATGAACTCATTAATAGCCTTTAATAAACCCTTTAATGTCACAACTCAATTTTCACCTCATGAAAAGTATCAGACATTAAAAGATTTTATAAAATTACCAAAATTTTATCCGGCAGGACGTTTAGATACCGATAGCGAAGGATTGTTATTGTTAACAAATGATGGTAAATTACAAGCTAAAATCAGCTCACCAAAATTTAAATTGCCAAAAACTTACTGGGTACAAGTAGAAGGTTTAGTTAGTCAACAAGCTATAGATCAACTAAGAAAAGGTATTCAGTTAAAGGAATTTTATACAGCGCCAGCTATAGTAGATTTTTTAGATGAACCATCGCTGCTATGGGAGAGAGTTCCTCCTATTCGTGAACGTAAAACAATACCCACTTCATGGATAAGCATTATTATTACTGAAGGAAAGAATCGCCAAGTTAGGCGAATGTGTGCAGCGGTGGGTTTTCCTTGCTTACGACTAATTAGAATTCAAATTGGCAAATATAATTTATTTACGCACCAACTACCACTAGGTAAATGGTGTCATATTAAAACTTCAGATCTTTATTAGTAATTAATTTTAATTATTCTTTATATAGAACTTATTATTCTTTTTATAATTTAATAAAATGATCTAATAGATCAATAATGTTACTCCTTTTGTTTGAATACATTGGGCTTTATTTTAAAATAATATAAAATGATTACTAGCAATTGTCATGGGATAAACAATTTATGGTTGAACAAAAAAAAGAAGGATTTTTTTCTCGTTTGAAAAAAGGACTTTTTAAAACAAAACAGAATATTGGATCAGGATTCCTTAACTTATTTAGAGGAAAAAAGATTGATGATGCATTATTTGAAGAATTAGAAGAACAATTGCTCATCGCTGATGTTGGTTTTGATACAACACAAAAGATTATTAATACACTAACTCAACACGCTTCTAGAAAAGAACTAAAAGATGCAGATGCATTACATGAGCTTTTAAAACAAGAAATGAAATCTATATTAGATGGAGTCGATAAACCACTTAATATTGATAATCATAAACCATTTATTATTTTAATGGTTGGTGTTAATGGTGTAGGTAAAACAACAACTATTGGTAAGTTAGCTCGTCAGTTTCAACAACAAGGCAAATCAGTTATGCTAGCTGCTGGTGATACTTTTCGTGCAGCAGCGGTTGAACAATTACAAGTATGGGGCGAACGTAATAGTATCCCCGTTATTGCTCAACACACTAATGCCGATTCAGCATCAGTCATTTTTGATGCTATACAAGCAGCAAAAGCAAAAAAAATAGATGTGTTAATTGCAGATACAGCGGGCCGATTACAAAACAAATCTCATTTAATGGATGAATTAAAAAAAATAGTAAGAGTCATTAAAAAGCAAGATGAGACAGCACCACATGAGATTATGTTAACGATTGATGCAAGTACAGGACAAAATGCTATTAGTCAAACCAAATTATTTAATGAGGCAGTAGGTGTTACAGGAATGGCATTAACGAAACTGGATGGGACAGCAAAAGGTGGTATAATTTTTAGCATTGCTGATCAGTTTAATATACCTATTCGTTATATTGGGGTAGGTGAAAAAATTGAAGATTTAAGACCATTTGTTGCCGTGGATTTTATTAATGCTCTGTTTGATCAAACAGAAGAGTAAAAGAAATAATGATCCAATTTCAACGCGTGAGTAAAGTTTATTCTGGTGGAAAACCGGCATTGCAAAATATAAACTTTACTTTATTACCCGGAGAAATGGCATTTTTAACAGGTCATTCTGGAGCAGGTAAAAGCACCTTAATGCGTCTAATTTGTGGATTAGAAAAAGCCAATGATGGCAATGTATTGCTAAATGGCATTGATGTGTCGAGATTGAAACGACAAGAAATGCCATTTTTACGTCGTACTATTGGTATGATTTTTCAAGATCATCAATTATTAATGGATCATACTGTTTATGATAACGTTGCTATTCCATTAATTATTTTAGGAAAATCACCCGAAGAAATTCGTCGACGAGTTTCAGCCTCATTGGATAAAGTTGGATTGTTAAATAAAATGAAATTTTATCCAATACAGTTATCAGGGGGGGAGCAACAACGTGTTGGTATTGCTCGAGCAATTGTAAATCATCCTACTGTTTTACTTGCAGATGAACCCACAGGTAATTTGGATGATAAACTCTCAAAAGACATTTTAAAACTATTTGAAGAGTTTAATCAAACAGGGGTAACTGTTTTGATGGCAACTCACAATATGACGCTTATTCGCCACAAAAAGTATCGTATATTGCATTTAAATCAAGGGCGATTAGAGGTTAAATAAATGATGAGCAGTAATCTTAAACCGAACAAATCCAAGGGAAAAGATAAGAATATTTTTTTTTGTCGTTGGAGAAGACAAATTGGTTATGCTTGGCGTAATACCTTTAATAATTTTACTCAACATATTTTTGCCTCATTATTAACAGTTTTTGTTATTGCTATTTCAATAACATTACCGACAATTAGCTATTTACTTTGGAAAAATGCTAATCAAGCTTCAAATCAGTGGAACCCAACACCAAATTTAACTGTGTACATAAATAAAGAGTTAACTTCAAAACAGACCACTGAATTGATTTCTAAGCTTAAATCTTATCCTGAGGTTGAAAATATTGAATATCTTTCCCGAGATCAAACAAAAGAAGAATTTAAAACATGGTCAGGATTTGGCAATGCACTTGATCTTCTGGATGAAAATCCATTACCAGCTGTAGCAATTCTTATTCCAAAAGAAGAAGCAAAAAATACAGATATATTGCATGCTTTTCAATCTAAATTACTTAAAATTAATGAGATTGATGATGTTCAACTTGACGATAGTTGGTTTACTCGATTAACAGCGTTAACAGATATGGTAAAATCTATAGTGTGGATAATTTCGATATTCATGATTGGCGCTGTTTCGCTTGTCATAGGTAACAGTATTCGATTAAACATTTTTGCTCGTAGACAAGTCATTATGGTGATGCAATTAATTGGCGCCACTGAAGGTTTTATATTACGCCCATTTTTGTATAATGGTATATTAATTGGATTTATCAGCACTATTTTAGCATTGATTTTATCAGAAGTCTTTATTTTTCAAATCGATTCAATTATATTACATGTCTCTACTATTTTTGGTACAAAATTTACCCTTAAAGGACTTTCATGGGACGAAAGTATACTAATTGTATTGTTCTCTATAATTCTTGGTTGGCTTTCTGCACTGATATCGACTAAGAAATATTTAAAAACAATGCGTATTGCTTAATTATTTAAGCATAGTTTTTTGTTACTAAATTAATAATAAATGTGAACTAAATGATATTTTAGTAGTCTAATATTACAGTTATATTGTTGCTATTATGAATATGGCGACAAAACTAGTTTAAATTAAGGAGGGAATTTAATGAGTACTGATTTAAAAATGCAAGTAGGTGCTTTAATCCCACAAGGAAATATTGAATCATATCTTCGTATGATTAATACTTATCCAATGTTAACTGCAGAGGAAGAAAAATCATTAGGCGAAAAGCTTTATTATCATGATGATGTTGATGCTGCAAAACAATTAATTTTGTCACATTTACGTTTTGTTGCACATATTGCCCGTGGTTATTCCGGTTATGGTTTACCTCAAGCAGATTTGATTCAAGAAGGTAATATTGGTTTAATGAAAGCAGTACGTCGCTTCAATCCAGAAATGGGTGTTCGTTTAGTTTCATTTGCGGTACACTGGATAAAAGCTGAAATACATGAATATGTACTGAAAAACTGGCGTATTGTTAAAGTTGCAACGACAAAAGCTCAAAGAAAGTTATTTTTCAATTTAAGAAAGAATAAACAACGTTTAGGCTGGTTTAACAGTGCCGAAGTGGATATGGTTGCTGATGAACTTGGTGTAAGCCGTAAAGATGTTTTAGAGATGGAATCGCGCATGTCAGCCCAAGACATGTCGTTTGATATTGATACTGATGATGACGACAATTCAATTGTTGCACCCGCTCTTTATTTGGAAGATGGTAATTCTGATTTCTCTAAATCAATTGAAAATGACAATTGGGAGAATGATGCAACAGATAAGTTACATGATGCATTATCTCAATTAGATGAACGCAGCCAAGATATTATCAAAGCACGTTGGTTAGATGCAGATGACAGTAAATCAACATTACAAGTATTGGCTGATAAATACAGCGTTTCAGCGGAACGTATTCGCCAACTTGAAAAAAATGCGATGAAAAAATTGCGAGTTGCTATAGAAGCATAATTTTTTTCGTTAATGTTAACTTCCTGAGCCTTACTTGTAACAGAGTAAGGTTTTTTTATAACTAAATTTTACTCACTGTTGATTTTGCTGAATTATATTAATTTAATATTTAACAATAAAATATTATTGTATAACAGTAATATTTTATTGTTTTTGTTGTTTTCCTAAGATAAACTATGGTCAGTTTTTATCTAAAGGGAAATAAATATGAACACAACATTAGCTCGATCAAACTTATGCTTAAATCGATATTGTAGATTTATGGCACTCTTAACAACTCTAGTCATTATAACCATGCTGATTGGTGCATTCGCTCCATTACTTTTTTATTTTTTCAATATTGAAAATATTGGTTTAGGATCAGCTGGATATTCTTTTTTTATATCCAATAGTGTTGATGTTGATCCAACAGAATTGGATTTTTGGCAAGCTTTGTTAGCTGTGATAATTGATACGGCAAAAATCCTAATTTTAGTTTATGCTTTTTATCAATTGAAATTGCTTTTTGTAAAATATAGTCAATCTGATTTCTTTTCGGAAAGGTCAACCAATCATTGCTATATTTTTGGTAAAATGTTGGTCACTTGGTCTATTTTTAATATTTTATCTGAGCCTTTATTAACTTTAATTTTAAGTTTCAAACAAACTGAACGTTATTTTTCTTTTTCATTATCTAGCGGTGATATTATGGTATTGTTTCCTGCTATTAGCATTATGTTAATTGGACAAATATTGAAAAAAGCATGTCAATTAGCGGAAGAAAATCGGCAGTTTGTATAAGGAGTTAAACATGCCAATTATTATAAATTTAGATGTAATGCTGGCTAAACGTAAAGTTAAATCCAAAGATTTAGCGGCTGCTATTGATATTACTGAGCAAAATCTATCCTTACTTAAACAAGGTAAAGTAAAAGGGATTAGATTAGCAACACTAGAGGCAATCTGTAACTATTTAGATTGCCAACCAGGTGATATATTAGAACATATTAAAGAAGAAGGTTTTACGAATTAATTGCTAACCATGCTGCTTCTTGAGCATGTAATAGGGCTGTATCAAAAAAAGGAATGGCATAATCTTTCTGTGAAATTAACAAACCAATTTCGGTACAGCCCAAAATGACCCCTTTTGCACCTTGCTTAACAAGTTTATCAATAATATTGAGGTAAACTTGCTTAGACTTTGGTTTAATTTTCCCGAGGCAAAGTTCATCATAAATAATATTGTTGATGATTGTTCTATCTTTTTCATCAGGGATTAAGACACATAAACCTTTTTCAATTAATTTTGATTTGTAAAAGTCTTGCTCCATAGTGTATTTGGTACCAAGTAATGCAATGGATTTTATTTTATCTTTGATTAAATGTTTAGCTGTCACATCGGCGATATGAATGATTGGAATAGTAATGGCTTTTTGAATTTGGTCTGCAACTTTATGCATAGTATTTGTACAAATAATAATAAAATCAGCTCCAGCCAATTCTAATCTTTTTGCGGCATCGGTTAGGATAGTCGCACTTTTATTCCATTCATTATTTGCTTGGCAACTTTCTATTTCCTGGAAATCAACACTGTATAAAAGTGCTTTTGCTGAATGTAACCCACCAAGTGATTTGCCAATAAATTGATTGATGACTTGATAATAAGTCACTGTACTTTCCCAACTCATTCCACCAATTAATCCGATTGTTTTCATATTACTAATACCTTATTTTTTTATAATTACTTTTCATTAATATCATTAATATACATTATAATGATTTTGTTTAATTTAAATTTTTTAATATAGTTAATCGATTCTTATTAAGAATATTTGGCGCAAAATGTTTATTATATGGATCAGGAATGCCAAGCTAATGATGAAGAAATCATTAATTATCGCTATATAACACTAATAATTTTTTGATCGTTTATTTTCATACCGTTGCAGAATCTAAAGTCATTCCTGTATAAGTAGCTTTATGTGATAAAAAATATCAGAAGATACTGCATCAATAGTGGTCGAGATCCCAAAAATAATTTTTATTGGAGTGTTGCTTATGGTTTTAAAACCTATTTTGTTAAGCAAAAAGAGCAGTAAGTTGGAAAATATTAGAAGAGATAATTTATAAACATCAAAATAAGGATATGTATCTCATTACTCAAACATATGATGGTAAATATATTACTGATGTTGTTGATGACAATTTAGATTATGCAGCAGATAAAAAACTCAGCAAATTAGACTTCATGATAAAACCATAATGGCAGGAGGAAGTCCCGATCTTGTTATCTATATAGATGATGATTTTTTTAATGGAATCATCATGGCGTGATTATCTATTTGAAAGTTGGTGTTACAATACCTTCTTAAAAACAGAGTAAGAAAAACAAAATTACGTTATGCAGCGGTACTTACCTGTAAAAGCCAGAAATATTTCACTCTACCATTATTTCGTTTAGGTATTACACCATTAATTTTAACCTTGCATTGAATGGTATTTGAAGCTTATCGTGTGCATATAATAATTAACAATAGGTTAGATGGTGAATCGAAAGATGAAATAAGGTTTAAAATATCAATCTTTTATAGCCAATAATCTGTTTTTTTTAGTAAATTAGTTAACTTATTAATTAAAAGGCAAATAGATATGTTGAAAACACCAAAAATAGTCATCTTAACCGGTGCAGGTATTTCTGCTGAATCAGGGTTATCGACATTTCGCGCACAAAATGGCTTATGGGAAGGTCATGATGTTAATGATGTAGCAACTTACGAAGGATATATGCGTAATCCGGTTGCTGTTCATGATTTTTATAATATGTTACGTCGAAAATTACAAAATCCTGAAGTAAAACCTAATGCCGCTCATTTTGCACTAGCTCAACTAGAAAAAACGTTAGGTTCGGATAATGTATTAATCGTCACACAAAATGTGGATAACTTGCATGAACAAGCCGGATCTAAAAATATTATCCATATGCATGGTGAATTATTAAAAGTGCGCAATGAAAAAACAGGACAAATAATCGATAATTATTATGATGTGAATTATAATGAAAATAAACTAATTCGTCCGCATATTGTTTGGTTTGGTGAGATTCCATTACAAATGGAAGAAATTTATAACGCACTTTTGCAAACGAATTATTTTATTTCGATTGGTACATCAGGTAATGTTTATCCAGCAGCGGGGTTTGTTCAAATAGCCAATCAAGCAAGTGCAAAAACAATTGAACTCAACTTAGAGCCAAGTTTAGGTGAAAATTTATTTGAAATAAAAATTTATGGTCCAGCAAGTAAAACTGTGCCGGAGTTTATAAAAAATCTCATATAAAACATTTAATTAGTTTAATTGTTTTAAATAATTGTTACCACCAAGATTATTCATTTGATTACGAATCCATTGCGCTTTTTTTTGGATATAATGATTTGGTTTAGCAGGGTTCCATTTTCTTGGATTAGGTAATATAGCGGCGAGCAAACTTGCTTGATAGGGTGTCAACTGTTTAGCACTTACATGAAAATAGTATTGTGAAGCTGCTTCTATACCAAAAATTCCATTTCCCCACTCAACACTATTTAGATAAATTTCAAGAGTTCGTTTTTTAGACCAGAGTAATTCAATTTCAAGAGTAAACCAAGACTCAATACTTTTACGAATCCAACTGCGCGAAGACCATAAAAAAATATTTTTTGCTACTTGTTGAGTAATAGTGCTTGCGCCACGAATTTTTTTGTTGTTTTGATTATGCTTTAAGGCTCGCTCAATGGCTTTAAAATCAAATCCCCAATGATTGGCAAAGTTTTGATCTTCAGCGGCTATGACCGCAATTTTAATATTATCCGAAATATGATCCCAATCTTTCCATGTTCGTTGTTGAATAATCTTCTTATCGGAAAATTTTCTTTCTACCATTAGCATTGAACTAAAAGGATCAATCCAGCGCATTAATAAAACGAGTGAAACGGATAACAGCATAAACAATATTATCAATTTTTTAGTAATGTTAAAAATTTTTTTGAATAATGATTTCATGCTGATTAAGACAGATTTTCGTTAAAAATAGGTAAGTAAGATACGATATATTAACATTTAAATAAATGAATTTTTATAAATTTGGTAATTGGATAAAACTGAACATGATGAATCGTACTGAGATAATTGTGGTATATAAGAATTTAAATTAACAATAATTTCTAAAATTTGATAAAGATATTTAATGTTATTTGCAATAAATTTATGATATTTTAACATCAATTAGCATCGTTAAAAATAGTATAAAAATATAATTAAAAAAGGAACGAACTTGGACGATTTTGATTTAATTTTTACCTTAATCGGCATATTTTGTGTGTCCACAGTTACTAAAATGTTTTATGATAAAAAAGATGATATTTTTGTTTTTATTGGTTTTATACTATTAATTTTACTCTTCTTACATATGCTAGATATCATGTCATCTCAAAACAGATATTAATTCTTTTAATTGTAGAGCAGTCTTAATATTAAATGAATTTAAAAAGTAATGGTATCAATCTTAATCATTAAGCTGGTGCTATCGAAATTTTTCATTACCTCCTTATTTTTATCTTATCCAATACATCTTGTGGACGAAATGGTTATTTAATCGATTTAATGAATGAATATAGTTTATCTAATCTATCAGAAAATCAACTTAATAAAATTGTTCCTCAGAATGAAAAATAATGATCGCATCTTAATGCCAACAAATAATAACAACATGCTTTTCAGGTTTTTTTATATCTAAATAATTATATTATGAAATTGAAAAATAACTTTTAATAAATTCGACAATTTGAATCGGTTCATTGATGTCAAACCCTGGTAATGCAGTGTCTAACGGCATATCACTGGCAACAGCAATAGTAAATTCATCGATAAAAAGTGGTTTTTCAGTTGTGCTTCGATGACAAATAATTTTAGGGATGATTTCATCTTTAAATCCTTCAATTAATATAATATCTACATCTGAAAACTGGTTGATTAATGTCGACAAGTCAGCTGATTTATTGGGTGTTTCACAAATAAAAGCATAACGATTATTACATGCAACGATAGTTTGCAAAGATCCAGCTTTACGCAATTTATAACTATCTTTTCCGGGAATATCGAGTTCAATATCGTGATGGGCGTGTTTCAATGTAGCCACTTTAAATCCTTGCTCAACCAGCAATGAAATCACCTTTGTTAATAATGTTGTTTTACCACTGCCGCTATACCCTGTAATTCCAATAATTTTTTTTCTATTCATAGACTCTTAACTCTAACGTGTTATATTTAAAAGTAAATATTACATCATTTTATACAAGATTAAAGGTAATGGTATGTACGATTTTTTAAATGATTATAATCAAACAGTTCACCCTAATTTATTAAAAAAATTTATTGATATTAATAATAAAAAGTTGAGTGGTTATGGATTAGATGAATGTTGTAATGAGGCAATAAATAGCATTAGGAAAATATTAAAATCACCGAATGCCGATATACATTTTATGGCTGGAGGAACCATTACTAATTTAACGGTAATTTCTCATATATTAAAACCTTATCAGGCGGTTATTGCTGCTGAAACTGGTCATATTAATGTTCATGAAACCGGAGCGATTGAAGCAACTGGACACAAAGTTGTAACAGTCAAAACTGAAGATGGAAAATTAACTCCTGAAATAATTACCCCCATTTTGGATTTTCATTGTGATGAACATATGGTGCAACCGAAACTGGTTTATATTTCAAATACTACCGAAGTAGGTACCTTATATACAAAACAAGAGTTGAAAAAACTGTACCAATTTTGTCAAAAAAATCATCTTTACCTTTATTTAGATGGAGCACGTTTAGCAATGGCATTGGCAGCTAAAGATAACGATATTACTTTCCCAGATTTAGCTAAATACACCGACGCTTTTTATATTGGTGGAACCAAAGTTGGCGCTTTTGCTGGTGAGGCATTGGTATTTAATAATCTTACAATCAATCATAATTTCCGTTTTAATATGAAACAGAAAGGCGCAATACTAGCAAAAAGTTGGATTGTTGCTGTACAGTTTGAAGCATTAATGGAAAATAATCTTTATGTTTCGCTTGGTAAGCATAGCAATATTATGGCTGAAAAATTAAAAAACTTGTTTGAAACTGAAGGATTAACATTTGCAGCTAAACCACAATCCAACCAACTGTTTGTTAATTTTCCTAATCAACTTGCCAAAAAAATCGTGTCACTGTATACCGTAGATAATCTAGGGCAAATTGATCCAAAACATATTTGCTTACGTTTTTGTACTTCATGGGCAACACAAAAACTTGAAATTGAAAATTTTTCTAAACAGTTAAAGACACTATTTGGAAAGCAATAATGTATTTTTTTGTTTGCATAAATTTATTTTCACCGCAATATAATTTAAATTGAAAATATCGCTAGACTATCTAAGAAAGGGGGTAATGTTCGAAATTACCTTTCACTTTTTAAAAACACTATAACAATTATATATTTATCTTTTATTTATAGTATGTTATGTTTAAATTCTTCCTTGTATAAATCGACAAAATACCATTTAATATTCATGACTTGATTAAAACGTTAGCTTTTTCCAGCATTTCCAGAGTATTAATATTAGTAAAACCAGACGGATTTTCACTAAAATCAACAGCGATTGCATTAATTTGCTTAAGAAACAGCATAAGCTTACGATCACCATTGACTAAATATTTATTTAATTGCGGAGCGATCGATTTGTGGATCAATAAAATAGTGGGATGATCATTTTTTCCATCAAAAGGATAAATTGCTTGGTGAGTTGTTGTAAATTTTACTAATCGATCAATAAGATCATCTGGTAAAAAGGGGGTATCACAGCTGACAAATAAATTCCAATCTGTCGTGCTTTTTAACAAACCACTGTAAATTCCTGATAAAGGTCCTAAAAATCCTTTTAAATCATCACAAAAAACTAAATAGCCTAACGAGCTATATTGATCAATGTGTCGATTACAATTAATCATTATAAAATTGACGTGAGGTTTAATACGATCAATAACATGTTGATAAAGCGGTTTTCCTGCTAATAACATTAGACCTTTATCCTTACCATTCATGCGGTTGCTTTGACCTCCAGCTAAAATAATTGCAGTAATTGATAGTTTTTGCATAAATTATTTCTCTTTTACATTGCCAAAAAACAAAATAGCATTACTATATATCAAAGTTATTTTTTAGTCGCAAAATAACATATGTCAGCAGTTTATGAATCTTTCTAAATGCACTGTTTAAATTTAAAGTCGAGTATATAATAGAGGCTTTTTAATATATAGATAGTACTATAAAGATTAACATAAAGTTTTATATCATCACCTTCAACTTAGTTGAATATTTAATAAGGTAGTTATTATGAAATGTCACCGTATAGATGAGTTAATAGAGTTATTACAACCAGCATGGGAAGCGGATTCAGATCTGAATTTATTGCAACTTTTAGATAAATTGGGTAAAGAAGCTGGTTTTGACGGTGACCTACAAGATTTGAGTGATGAAGTGTTAATTTATCATTTAAAAATGCGTAACTCAGATAAAAATGAAGCAATACCTGGGTTGAAAAAAGATTATGAAGATGATTTTAAAACCGCATTGTTAAAAGCCCGCGGAATTATTAAAGAATAAGGAGAATAAATTAAATGAAAAAAACGCTTATTGCTATGGGTATATTATTATTTTCGGTAAATTGTTTTGCGGATAACTCTTCAACAAGTGCAATACCAAAGACATCCCAAAGCGAAACACCTGCAACAACACAGGCACCAATTGAAGAGGGTAAACAATATATTGTGTTACCAACTTACCCATCACCTGAAAAAGAAGTGATTGAATTTTTCTCGTTTAATTGTCCTAGTTGTTTCCGTTTCGAATCAAAATTTCATGGTACAAACCTCATAGCTAAAGCTTTACCAGAAAATATGAAAGTTAAACGCTATCACTTATTAGACTTTGGATCGCTTGCTATGGAATTATCCGAAGCATGGGCGATAGCTAACGTTCTTGGTATAGAAGATAAAGCATCACAGGCACTTTATGATGCAGTACAAAAAGATAGAACAATAAAAACCGCTGATGATATTAAAGCAGTATTTGCTAAATTGGGTGTTGATGCGGAAACTTATGAAAAAACTAAAAATAGTTTTTTAGTGAAAGCATTTATGGTTCAACAAGCTGATGCTATTAAAGAAATGAAACCTTCATCTATTCCTTCTATTATTGTCAATCGTAAATTCTATATTAATTCTTCTGGTCTTGATGCATCAAACGATGCTGCATATATAGCGGATTATGTTAGAGTTGCTACTTTTTTATCCAATTTAGATTCTAGTGTTAACGTTGATTCAAAAAAGAAAAAATAATTAAAAGACTCAAGTTTTAGTCATTAGTTAAAAAGCCTTTATATGAAGCAATTCATTAAAGGCTTTTTTTGTAACGATTATGGTTATTCTCTTTCTAAAGCATAAATCGGATCGAGCTTTGCAGCACGTTTGGCAGGAAAATAACCAAAAATAATGCCAATGATACTTGAGCAACTAAAGGCAGCTACAATGGCTATGGAGGAAAAACTCATAGCAAAAGATGTAACTAATGCATTAAAAATAAATCCTACAACAAATGACAACAAAATACCTATTATTCCGCCAGTTAAACATACTAATACTGCTTCAATTAAGAATTGTTGCAAAATGTCACTTGAGCGAGCTCCAACCGCCATACGAACGCCGATCTCTCGTGTTCTTTCAGTGACCGATACTAGCATGATATTCATTACTCCAATACCGCCAACAATAAGTGAAATTAATGCAATGGTTGACACTAATAATGTTAAGACCCAAGCTGAAGAGTTTATTGTTTCACGGATACTATCTGAATTAAAAATGAAAAAGTCTTTTGTGCCATGCCGTTGTAACATGATTCGAGTAACGGCTTGCTCGGCAATCGACAAATCAATATTATCATTAATACGCACTGTAATGCTTTTTAATGAAGTTTGTCCAACCATACGATTGATAACAGTGGTATAAGGTAACCAAACATTTAAACTTTCATTACTACCAAATCCTTGTTGCTGCTTTGAAGCAATGCCGATAATTTTAACTGGTAGCTGACCAACCATTAAAATTTTGCCAATTGGATCTTCATTTGTAAATAATCGCTTAACGGTATTTTCATCGATTACAGCATCTTGTGCCGAATTGTCAATGCTGGTTTGATCAAAAGAGGTGCCTTGTGTAATATCATAACCACGAACAGCAAAAAATTGTTCACCGACACCATTAACTGTTCCGGTTACAGCCAGGTTATTAATTCGGAAATAAACGCTAGTTGATAGATTTGGAGTAGTACTATGAACAAAACTTTGTTGAGCTAAAAAATCAGCATCCGATGATCGTAAAGTTGTAATCTTATCTGCATTACGATCTCCAAAACCATTACCAGCATAAATTTCTAATGTACTTGTTCCCATAGCATTAATATTTGATAATATTTTTTGTTTTGTCCCTTGTCCTAATGCCACCATTGAAACCACAGATGCAATACCAATGATAATACCTAACATTGTTAAAAAGGTTCGTAACCGCTGTGAATACATTGATAAAATTGCCATTTTAAAGGCATCACGAAAACGATAATATTTTGCTAGTAAATTATCTTGTGTTTTAGCTTGTTCAATTTGTTTAACTTGGCGATTGTCGTTAGTTTCTGATTGATAATTAGGATTGATTGAATCTGAAATAATATTGCCATCACTAATTTCAATGATTCGCTGTGCGCTTTGGGCAATATTTGCATCATGTGTGACAATAATAACGGTATGACCTTGGCTGTGCAGTTCGCGCAATATTGTCATAACTTCTAAACCACTTTTACGATCAAGAGCACCAGTTGGTTCATCGGCTAAAATGATTTGTCCACCATTAATTAGAGCACGACCGATACTTACACGTTGTTGTTGCCCACCCGACAACTGATTCGGTTTATTGTGAATTTTATCCCCTAATCCTAAACGAGTTAAAATTTCGGTTGCACGTTTTTGTCTTTTCTCTCCACCAACGCCAGCATAGATAGCAGGAATTTCAACATTTCCTTGAGCAGTCAATGCATTTAATAAATGGTATCGTTGAAAGATAAAACCAAAATGTTCACGACGTAGTTCAGCTAATTCATCAGGCGTTAATTTACTGGTTATTCGACCACTTATCGTATAATTACCACTAGTAGGTTTGTCTAAGCATCCTAAAATATTCATTAAGGTCGATTTACCAGAACCAGATGCTCCAATAATTGACACCATTTCACCAGCATTAATTGTTAAATTTATACTTTTAAGAACTTGCACGGTTGAATCCCCTGCAGGGAATTCACGGATAATATTTTCAAGCTTAATTAGAGGTGTGTTTTTGTTTGTCATATTTAGAATCGCATCCTTGGTGCTTTTGCATTACCTAGAGATGCACCATTAGTGCTACTAACGATAACGGTATCCCCTTCTTTGATACCTGATTTTATCTCGACATTTATATTATTATTAATACCTACTGTGACTTCCCGTTCTTCAATCTCTTTATTTTTATTTATTAGATAAACAATGGCTTTATTTTCTCCTAAACTTTTTTGGAGAGCTTGAGATGGAATCGTCAATACATCTTTTGCAGAAGATAATACAATAAAAACTTGTGCCGTCATGGATATGCGTAAAATATGATCAGGATTATCAACATCAAATAACCCATTATAGTAAATAGCACTTTTCGTTGTTGATGAGCTTGAACTTGTAGTAGTTTCAGTATTAATTGAATCTGGTGCTGGTTCAATTGCGCGTAATGTTAAACCATCAAAACGCTTATTAGGTAGACCTAAAATTGTAAAATAGATTGGCATACCTTTTTTAACATTAATGACATCGGCTTCGGAGATTTGAGCTTCAATCGTCATTTTATCGAGCTGAGCCACTTTTACGATAGTAGGCGCACTTTGTACTGAATTAACGGTCTGACCTTGATCAACGGGAATGGCAACAATCACACCATCAATCGGCGAGCGAATTTTGGTATAGCCTAAATTAACTTTGGCGGTATCTACAGCGACTTGGGCATTTACGATATCTGCATCAAGAGCTGCAATATCGGCTTTAATTGCATCAAGATCGGCCTTTGCCGCATCTAAATCTGATTGAATGCCGACCCCTTTATTAACCAATTTTAATTGTCTGTTGTAGGTCAACTGATAGTTTACCAATTTCGCTTTTTTAGATTTGCGTTGCGCTTCAAAGCTATTAAGGGATGCTTCGGATTGCTTTAAATCATTATTTTGTTTTAGATCATCAATCTCGGCAATCATATCACCTTGTTTAACTTCGTCACCTAATTCAACATAAAGCTTTTTGATTTGTCCTGAAACCTGAGCCCCAACACTTACTTGTTTAAAAGCGCTAATTGTACCGTCTGCTAATACTGATTTTTCAATGTTACCTTTAGTAACGGGTGAAGTAATATAATTAACCGTTGTTTCTGTTGGAAATATAATTAATTTCGCAATATAGAAAATTACGAAAATAATAATTGCTATTAATATGTATTTGATTTTAATTAACTTTAACAATCTCTTTCATCCTTTAAATTTGTTATTTTTGTGATATTGTGTATTTTATCTTAATAAGTTAAATGATATTAATAATTACTCTTAATAAACTGTAATGAATATGAAAATAAATAAAACACTATGAAATATAAAATAATCTAGTTTATTTTTTTCTTAGAAAATAAATAATAAAAATATGTTATTGAATTCATAGAAAAAACAGAATATTCTCGTAATAGGTAACCCCTAACCCTAATTTATACATGTAATTAGATAAATTAGTATACCGAAGTCTTTTTCAAAATGCCTGTTTTATTTTATAACATAATGTTTTTTAATGATAAATAAGCAATGACTTATTTAAAAAGTATTTCTGTGTAGGGCTCAGTAAATGTTTTTTTCTAAACAATAAACTAGGTGAGTTAATGCCTTAACTGTACTTGAAATTAGTAACCATTATTCTTCAGGAAATTCTTTAGCAGAAATCATTAAATTAAGTCAGATAGCAAAAATAACCGTATTGAGAATTTTAGACATATTAAAAAAGACAATATCTCTGCTATCACGCTTTTACTGAAAAATATTTTTCAGTTGGATATCGATTTTTTTAAAACAAATTTCAGCAAAACTAAATGACACCTGCTTCTTAGCCGTCTATCGTGATGGCAGTGCTATGCTTTTGTATAAAGCTGAAGGTGAGCTTGCTGTTAAAACCAACTCACATACTGGTAGTAGCCAAATGCCTTTATATTGTACTGGGCTGGGTAGATTCATTGTTAGCTTATCAACTGTTAGTTGAAATTAATAAAGTTTTAAGTCGTCCATTAGTACAATTTATCAGTAAAACCTTGTCGACCGAGCGCCCATTCATAATAGTATTGCAAAAGTGTAGATTGATGGTTATTCCATGCATGATGAAGAAGGTTTTGTTTGTATTGCATCAGGTATAGTCAATTATAGTAACGAGGTTATAGTAGCTTTAAGAATTGCTGATCTCAGCCATTGAATGCACAATCAAATTGAAAAATACGCTTTTTGTTAAAAGAGACGATAAGCTCAACTTCAAAGCAATTGACGTGTATTTCGACATAACATTAAATTAATCGTGTGTTTCACAAGGAATGATCGCACCAAGATAGTGAATACTCATTGCAACTAAGTCATGTTATAACTTAATTGCTGCCACAATTTAACCAACGAGTAATATTATTAATGTAGGATGCTGCAATTGTATGTGTTCTGATACAAATAATAGTGGTGAAAAAGGTCAAGTTAGTATTGATGTTATGCTAGTGTTTAAAAAAACCGTGAAGATTGGAAATGATTAATGTACCAGGTCCATAAACTTCAGCAATAATACTTGAAAATATTAAAAACATTTTGATTTCAATAAAAAATAATAAAAGCGCTTCTGGTCAGTATTAATTGGATCAATAGCGCTTAAATTTTTTAATTTACTGGATATTTATATTTCATAAATGTAATTGTTAACACTAATTTGGTCGAGTTTTTATACTCAAACATATAGTTAATCTGAAACTTTTTGACAAGAATTGATCTTCTTAAACAGTGATAATGTGATCTTTATTCGGAATTATTGGTGATTGCGCTATAATGACGCCAATTTTTTTCAGTTAATTAAAGATAGCAAAGAGAATGGCATTAAAAATAACCAACAAATGTATTAATTGTGATATGTGTGAGCCTGAGTGCCCTAATGAGGCAATCTCAATGGGCTTTGATACTTATGAAATTGATCCTAACAAATGTACAGAATGTGTTGGCTATTATGATCATTCGACATGTCAGCGTGTTTGCCCAATACAAAATGCTATTATTGCAGATCCAGAGCATGTTGAAACACAGGAAGAACTATTAGCAAAATTTGAACGACTTAAGCACTGATCTTAAGTTAGACTGTCTTAGCTTCTATTCGCAATTCTTTAGGAATTTCAAAAGTGATATTTTCTAAAATACCCTCGGTTTCAATAAGAGATGTGCAACCTAAACCTTTTAAGTGCTCGATAACTTGTTGCACTAAAATATCTGGTGCTGATGCACCAGCGGTTACCCCAATTGTACGTGCATTAATTAACCATTCTTGTTGAATATCCGATGCATAATCGATTAAATAAGCATTTTTACTGTTTCGTCGCGCGAGTTCTGCTAAACGATTTGAGTTTGATGAATTTTTAGATCCGACAACTAAAACAATATCAGCACGTGATGATAACTGTTTAACCGCTTGCTGACGATTGGTTGTGGCGTAGCAAATATCATTTTTACGAGGACTACGAATATTTGGAAAGCGTTGTTTTAGCGCGGCAATAATTTCCGCTGTATCATCAACAGATAAGGTTGTCTGAGTGGTAAAGCAAAGATGATTTTCATTTTTAATTTTTAACTTATTTACATCTTCAGTCGATTCAATTAAATAGATACCACCTTTAGGATTGTTATATTGCCCCATAGTACCATCGACCTCAATATGGCCTGCATGACCGATTAAAATGACTTCTTCACCGCGATAACTTGATCGAGCTACTTCCATATGCACTTTGGTTACTAATGGGCAAGTTGCATCAAAGACGCGCAATTTGCGCTGTTTGGCTTCTTCTCGAACTGCTTTAGATACGCCATGTGCTGAGAAAATAAGAATGGTATTGTCGGGTACATCCCTAATATCTTCGATGAATATGGCGCCTAATTGCTTAAGGCGATTCACCACATAACGATTATGTACCACCTCATGGCGGACATAAACAGGAGCACCAAAAAGTTCAATAGCTCGCTCAACAATTGTAATGGCGCGATCAACACCAGCACAAAATCCACGAGGATTAGCTAAAATTATTTGCATATTACTCAGCAGTCTGTTTCGGTTTTTTACAGTTACAAAAAATAAATAATCCAATGCCTATACAGATAGCGCAGTCTGCAATATTAAAAGTTGGATAGTGCCAATTGCCAAAATTAACATCTAAAAAATCAATCACAAAACCATGGTACAAGCGATCGAATAAGTTACCCAATGCACCACCTAAAATTAGTGATAAGGAAAAATTTTCTAATTTTTTGTGGCGTGAATTACGATAGAGCATATGCATAATTACAACGCTGATAATTAAGGCAATAGCAACAAGCATCTCACGTTGTCCTTCAAAAAAACTAAATGCTGCACCGATATTACGCACATAAGTAATCGAAAAGAACGGTAAAAGATTTACTGATTCAAACAGAGAAAATTTATCAATAATAAAAAATTTGCTTGCAATATCAATTACAAAAACCACAATTGTAACGAGTAACCAGTAAAGTCCATTATCTTTTTTCATATAGTATGCTCATTATTATATTTCCGCCGACAGCTGTCGGCGGTTAAAATATTGAATTGCTATAGATTTTCTTCTATAGCGGTTTTAAATATCAAATTATTGATGCTAGGCGAAATGTCTAACTTCACCTTTACCATTAATATTTTCTTCACAGCGTTTACATAGATGCGTGATTGGATCATTATCGATAGTATAGTGCCAGCAACGCGGGCATTTATCGCCTTGCGCTTTGGTAAGTTCAATTTTTAATCCATTAATATCACTTTGCACGGCATTTTCTGGCGCTGCTTGTAATGGCTTAACATCTGCTTGTGATGTTAATAATACAAAGCGTAATTCGTTTTCTAATTTAGCTAAAGTTGTGGTGATATCTTCATCAGCATAAAGGGTAACCGCCGCTTCAAGAGCCCCTCCTATCACTTTATCATTACGACCTTGCTCAAGCACTTTATTAACTTCACTACGAATCGCTAGAATTTGTGCCCAATATTCACTGTTTAATGTTTCATTGTCTGATAATGTAAACAGTTTTGTGTACCATTCATCTTCAAAAACAAATTCTTGTTTTTCTGTTGCTGGTAGATATTGCCAAATTTCATCTGCAGTGAAGGATAAAATTGGCGCAATCCAACGTACCATCGCTTGTGCAATATGATACAGCGCAGTTTGGCAACTATGACGAGCAATACTATCGCTTTTGGCCGTATATTGACGATCTTTAATGATATCTAAATAGAAAGAACCCATTTCGATTGAGCAAAATTGCATAATACGTTGTACAACTTTATGGAAATCATAGTGCTCATAAGCCTGAATGATTTGATCTTGGGCTTCTTTTGCCATACTCACTGCCCAGCGATCAAGTACCACCATATCTTCTGGTTTAATCATATTTTTGGCTGGTTCGAAACCATTTAAGTTTGCCAGTAAAAAACGTGCGGTATTACGGATACGGCGATAGCTATCCGCAGCGCGTTTAATAATTTCATCTGAGTAGCTCATTTCGCCCGAATAATCGGTAGAAGCAATCCATAAACGTAATATATCGGCACCTAATTTATTCATAACTTCTTGTGGTGTCACAATATTACCGAGTGATTTAGACATCTTACGACCTTGCCCATCAACTACGAAACCGTGAGTTAAGACTTGTTTGTAAGGGGCTTTATTATCAATAGCTGTTGATAACATTAATGATGACATAAACCAACCACGATGTTGATCGGAACCTTCTAAAAACATATCGGCTTCGTGTCCTGCAAATTCAGGACGAACACGAACCACTGAATAAAAAGTTGATCCTGAATCAAACCATACATCTAATGTGTCAGGTACTTTACGGTAATCATCGGCATCAGGACCAAGTAGATCTTTAATATCTGCATCCCACCATGCTTGAATGCCATTTTGTTCAACTAATTTCGCTATTTTTTCAATAAGTTTTAAAGTATCTGGATGCAGTTCTTCTGTCTCTTTATGCACAAATAGCGTCATGGGTACGCCCCATGTGCGTTGGCGAGAAATGCACCAGTCTGGACGGTTCGCTACCATAGTTTCAATACGTGCTTGCCCCCAGTCTGGGATCCAACGAACTTGTTTGATCTCTTTTAATGATTGAGCACGTAGACCTTGTTTATCCATACTTATAAACCATTGTGGCGTTGCACGGTAGATAACTGGCGTTTTATGTCGCCAGCAGCATGGATAGCTATGTTCAATATTTTCAAAGTGTAGTAACGCATTACGTTCTTTTAATAGTTCCACCACCACTTTATTGGCTTTAAAAACAAATAAACCATCTAAACCAGCACCTGTTCCAGGTAAGTAACAACCATTTCCTCCAACAGGATTAGCCACTTCCAGACCATATTTTTGACCAACAACAAAATCTTCTGCTCCATGACCTGGGGCTGTATGTACTGCGCCAGTACCAGCATCAACCGTAACATGTTCACCAAGGACAACGGGTTCATCAAAATCGAGAAAAGGGTGTTTAAAACGCAATAATTCAAGATCCTCACCATGGCAAGATCCTAAGATTTTCCAATTAGCTATATCAGCACGTTTCATGAACGATTCAACTAATTGTGATGCTAAAATTAAGCATTCTTTATCATTGATTTGTACGAGTTGATATTCCACTATTGCATTAAGTGCAATTCCTCGGCTAGCAGGAAGTGTCCAAGGTGTGGTTGTCCAGATAACTGCATAAATCGTTAAATCTGTATTGATTCCAAATTTATTTGCTACCGCTTGATTGTCGGTTGCTTTGAATTTAACATCAATCGCTGGCGATGATTTATCATAATATTCGACTTCAGCTTCCGCTAACGCAGACATACAATCCGTACACCAATAAACTGGTTTAGCGCCTTTAACTAAATGTCCATTTTGAATCACTTTACCTAATGCACGAATAATATTTGCTTCAGTATCATAGTTCATCGTACGGTATGGATTTTGCCAATCGCCAAGTACACCCATGCGAATAAAATCAGCTTTTTGTAGTTCAACTTGTGAAGCAGCATAATCGCGGCAAATTTGACGAAATTCAGCGGGTGTTACTTTTACACCTGGCTTACCGACTTGTTCTTCTACTTTTTGCTCGATAGGCAAACCATGACAATCCCATCCTGGAATATACGGGGAGTCATAACCACTTAATCCTTTTGATTTGATGATAATGTCTTTAATAATTTTATTGACAGCATGACCAATATGAAGTTTACCGTTTGCATAAGGAGGACCATCATGCAAAATAAAGGCTTTTTTCCCTTTTTTTACTTGGCGGATTTTACGATAAAGCTCTTTATCGTACCAATTTTGCAACATCGCAGGTTCACGTTTAGCAAGATCTCCTCGCATTGGAAACCCAGTTTCCGGTAAATTCAATGTGTTTTTATAATCTGTCATGCTGATTTATTCCAGTTAATTTTGTTGATACTACTTTTTAATTGGTTAATTTTGCCCTGATCTCTTTCGCAGTGCAAATATCTTGTGTTATTTGTTCTTTTAAGTCTGACAATGAATCAAATTTTTTCTCATCACGTAATTTACGAACAAATGTAACGTCTAAATATTGTCCATAAATATCACCTGAAAAGTCAAACAGATTCACCTCTAATATTGCTTTTTTGCCTTGAATTGTGGGTCTTATACCTATGTTGGCTATACCTTCATAATCTTGATTGCTACAGCAATTTTTGATTTTAACCAGATAAACACCTTGTAGCGCTGGTTTTTTGCGGTGCAGATGAATATTGGCTGTGGGAAATCCTAATTGTCTTGCTAAAGCATTGCCATGTATTACGCGCCCCTCAATGGTATATTCACGCCCTAAAAGGCAATGTGCTAATTTAAAATTACTATTGAACAACGCTTCTCGCACCGCAGTGCTACTGATTCTTAAATTATTCCAAACCAGTGTTGGCATACTCTGAATAACAAAGTGGCGGTTATAAGAAAAATGTTGTAAAAAATGAATATCGCCTTTACGTTCATGTCCAAACCGAAAATCATCACCAATAGCAATATATTTGGCATTTAGTTTGTTAATTAACCAATCTTGAACAAAAGTATTGGCTGACATATTGGCAAAGGTTTGGGTGAATGGAATTGCAATAATATAGTCGATACCGAGCTTTTCAATTAACATCACTTTTTGTTTAAATGATGTTAATCTTGCAGGCGCTTGCTCTTTACAGAAAAACTCTAATGGCTGAGGTTCAAATAACATAACCACTGTTGGTAAATTTAATTTTTTACCTTGTTCTATTAAATGATTAATTAATTGTTGGTGCCCTAAATGTACACCATCAAAGTTGCCCAATGTTAGTACACATTGAGTAAATTCATTGTTTAAATTACCAATACCGCGGATTATCTTCATTAAAGCGAGTTAATTAATTGTTATGTTTTAACTAAAATAGTAGTCAATTATACCAATCTTTCTTGAAGATGCACGCAATAACAACTGTGCTTTTTATGTTATATATGCAATATTACGCTTATTGAATGAATAACGCGTGATGGTAATATCAAGCTTTAAAGCATTTTTATCACTTTACGTAAATGGACATTGATCATTAAAGAAAAATCACATAATAAAACAATTTGCTATCTTATGATTGTAAATTCTATTGTTGTGCTCATAAAATAAGACACGACTTTCTTTTTATCGTTTAATTGCTATTAATAGTGTTTTAACGCCCTTAAAAATTCTTGCCGGGTGCTTGGATTCGTTTTAAATCCTCCACCTAATGCGGTTGTTGTTGTTAGACTGTTTGAATCTTTAATACCGCGGGCTTTTACGCAATAGTGTGTGGCATCAATTGAAACTGCAACATTAACCGTTCCTAACAGTGTTTGTAGTGCAACCAGAATTTGTTGGGTTAATCTTTCTTGCACTTGGGGGCGTTGTGAAAAAAACTCAACAATCCGATTAATTTTCGATAAACCAATCACTTTATCTTTTGGAATATAAGAAACCGTCGCTTTACCATCTATGGTAACAAAATGGTGTTCACAAACACTCGTTAAAGTAATATCCCGAACAGTAATCATTTCATCAACCTGCATTTTATTTTCAATTAAGGTGATTTTGGGGAAGTTATGATAATTAAGTCCAGAAAAGATTTCATCAACATACATCTTTGCAACACGGTGCGGAGTTTCAGCTAGGCTATCATCACTCAAATCAAGTTCCATGAGTTTCATAATTTCTCGAAAATGTGTTTCGATTTTAGCTTTCCGTTCGCTATTATTCATATCTAAACGACTCGATGGGGTTTCCAGATTTTTAGCGGCGAGTGCTTCTTTTACTTTTTGCGCAGCAAGACTTAATTCTGTCATCTATTACATACTCAGGCGAAAATAAATGCACTATTATATAACATTTATTGAACAATATACAGTTGTTTACTGGTTTTTTATACTGAAACGTATAGTTAATCTGAAACTTCTTTACATTATATTATGGTCGTGAATAAGAATATTATGGTTAATTAGGTTATACTATCAGCCATTGACTTGAATAACATTTGGGTAATAGAAATGCCAAACAATACGCCGATCATCTTAATTGATGGATCTTCTTATCTTTACCGAGCTTTTTTTGCATGCCCTCCATTAACTAACGCCCAAGGTGAGCCAACTGGTGCTATTTTTGGTGTGATTAATATGATTCGCAGTTTGATTAATCAATATAATCCTACCCATATTGCGGTGGTCTTTGATGCTAAAGGGGGATCATTTCGTAATGAGATCTATAGCGAATATAAAGCAACACGTGAGGCCATGCCCGAAAATCTTCGCCCGCAAATTGATCCCATTCATACTATTTTGAAAGCAATGGGATTACCATTACTATGCATTGAAGGTGTTGAGGCTGATGATGTTATTGGTACTTTAGCCAGACAAGCTGAACGCGAAAATTTGGAGGTATTAATTAGTACTGGCGATAAAGATATGGCTCAGTTGGTGAGCGATAAAATCACACTAATTAATACAATGAATAATGCTGTGCTTGATCCAAAAGGGGTGATGGATAAATTTGGTGTTCCACCTGAAAAAATTATTGATTATTTAGCTTTAAGAGGCGATTCATCTGATAATATTCCTGGAGTGCCAGGTGTAGGTGAAAAAACGGCACAAAGCTTATTGACTGAATTTACCAGTATTAAAGATATTTATGCGCGCTTAGATGATATTGAAAAATTATCGATCCGTGGTGCAAAATCTTTAAAACAAAAATTGATTGATAATCAAACTGAAGCTGAACTTTCCTATTTGCTTGCTACCATTAAAACTGATGTAAAATTAGATTTTACTAATGAGCAATTGCTTATTTCCGACATTGATGTCAATAAATTGGTCGAATTGTTTTCTTATTATGGTTTTCATCGTTGGCAAAAAGAGTTAATTGCTGGTACGTTCCTAAAACAGCAAAACAATGCTATCGTAGATGTAGATAAAAGTTCATCTTTATTTGTAGAGCAACAACATCCAACTCTAGCACAAAAAAAAGAGACCGATTATCAATGTATATTAACGCATGAGCAACTGGATGATTGGGTTATCAAGTTATCCAATAGTAAGCAATTTGCTTTTGATACTGAAACGGATAATGTTGATCATGTGCATGCTAAATTAGTGGGTATATCGCTGAGTGTTAAACCCTATCAAGCCGCTTATTTACCACTGGCACATCAGTATTTAGGTGTTCCAGAGCAATTACCCTTAACCGATGTGTTAGCCAAATTAAGCCCCGTACTTGAAAATTCAAAGATCAAAAAAATTGCGCAAAATGCTAAATTTGATTATAGCGTATTAGCTAATTATGGTATTAAGGTAAGTGGTATTGCCTATGATACCATGCTTGAATCTTATGTATTAAATAGTACTGAGCGTCATGATATGGATAGTATGGCACATCGTTATCTCAATCATAAAACCATTACTTATGATGAGCTAACCAAAGTAGATAAAAAGAAAGTTACCATTGATGCTATTGAGATAGAAAAAACGACTCAGTATGCGGCTGAAGATGCGGATATTACTTTGCAACTGCATGAAAAATTGTGGCCAGAACTTGAAAAAGACCAAAAATTAACGAAGCTATTTACTGATATTGAGATGCCATTAGCTATTGTACTGGCTGAAATGGAAAGAACAGGTGTTTTGGTTGATGCAAAGCAATTAAATGAGTACTCTAATGAGTTAGCTAAACAGTTAATTGAAATTGAAGCACAACTGCAATCATTAGCAGGCGAAAAATTTAATCCAGCTTCACCAAAACAGATTCAAGCTATTTTATTTGAGAAACACAATTTACCTGTTTTAAAAAAGACCCCAAAAGGTGATCCTTCAACCAGTGAAGAAGTATTAAGTGAGCTGGCCAACGAATACGAATTACCACGAATGATTTTGTTTTATCGTGGGTTAGCTAAATTGAAAAATACTTATACCGATAAACTACCATTGATGATAAGCCCAATCGATCAGCGTATTCATACTAACTATAATCAAATTGGTACTATCACAGGTCGATTGTCATCCAACGATCCGAATTTACAAAATATCCCAGTACGCAATGAAGAAGGACGCCGTATTCGCCAAGCATTTATTGCACCGAAAGGTTATAAGATCATTTCTGCTGATTATTCACAAATTGAGTTACGTATTATGGCGCATTTATCGCACGATAAAAGTTTACTTAATGCTTTTGCCCATGATAAAGATATTCATCGAGTAACCGCTGGTGAGATTTTAGGTAAAACCGAATCAGAAGTCACCAATGAAGAGCGAAGACGTGCTAAAGCAGTTAATTTTGGTTTAATTTATGGTATGAGCGCTTTTGGTTTATCTAAACAGATCAATATTCCTCGTAAAGAAGCGCAGTTTTATATCGATCGTTATTTTGAACGCTATCCAGGCGTTCAACAATATATGGAACAAACACGCCAACTTGCTGCCGAGCAAGGTTATGTTGAAACCTTGTCTGGTCGCCGTTTGTATCTACCTAAGATTAGATCAACTAACGGTATTGAAAAGCGAGGAGCTGAACGCGCAGCAATTAACGCACCAATGCAAGGTACCGCGGCGGATATTATCAAAACAGCCATGATAAAAATGAGTGAGTGGATAAAAAATCAATCCGCAGGTAATATCAAAATGGTGATGCAGGTACACGATGAATTAGTGTTTGAGGTAAAAGATGCATTTGTTGAACAGTACTGTACAGAAATTAAAAAGATTATGGAAAATTGTTATCAGTTATCCGTACCTTTAAAAGTTGATATAGGAATCGGCAATAACTGGGATGAGGCACATTAATTATTCAAAATACAAAGGTTAAGTATCAATGTTTTATACTCAAACGTATGCTTAACCTCAAACTTTTTTACAACGTTGATCATTAATTCTTTAACATTAACATGACTATTGCCGAAACCTTTTAGCATGTTAGAATAAGCAACTAAAATGAATTTATATCAAAAAGTTATTCTATTAATTTGATATTGACAAAATAAAAGGGCGCAAATGATGACCTTATAGTATCGGCGCTCATTTCTGTTATTATTAGGATTATTTCATGAAAATTAAAACTCGTTTTGCACCTAGCCCAACAGGCTATTTACATGTAGGTGGTGCACGTACAGCGCTTTACTCTTGGCTCTTTACTCGTCATGCAAAAGGTGCGTTTGTATTGCGTATTGAAGATACTGATCTTGAGCGTTCAACACCAGAAGCGATTGAAGCCATCATGGAAGGTATGAATTGGTTAAAATTGTCATGGGATGAAGGTCCTTATTTTCAAACGAAACGTTTTGATCGTTACAATCAAGTTATTGATGAAATGTTAGCTAAAGGTTCGGCTTATCGTTGTTACTGTTCAAAAGAACGTCTTGAAAAATTACGTGAAGAGCAAATGGCGAAAGGTGAAAAAGCGCGTTATGACGGTCATTGTCGGTGTGATGATATTCAAAAACAGCATTCACATACTGAGCCGCATGTTGTTCGTTTTGCTAATCCAGTAGATGGCGTAGTTATTTTTAATGATCTGATTCGTGGTCCAATTGAAATTGCCAATAAAGAGCTTGATGATTTAATCATTCGTCGTACTGATGGTTCTCCGACTTATAATTTTTGCGTCGTTGTGGATGATTGGGATATGGAAATCACTCATGTTATTCGTGGTGAGGATCATATTAATAATACGCCTCGCCAAATTAATATTTTAAAAGCATTAGGTGCACCATTGCCTGAATATGGTCATGTATCAATGATTTTAGGTGACGATGGACAAAAGCTCTCTAAACGTCATGGCGCAGTGAGCGTGATGCAATACCGTGATGATGGTTATTTGCCAGAAGCGTTGCTTAACTATTTAGTTCGTCTTGGTTGGTCTCATGGTGATCAAGAGATATTTTCAGTGCCAGAAATGATTGATTTCTTCTCATTAGATGCAGTGAGTAAATCTGCAAGTGCATTTAATACTGAAAAATTACTTTGGTTAAATCATCATTATATTAATCATTTAGATGCTGATTATGTTGCTCAACATTTAGTTTGGCATATGAATCAACTTGGCTATGATTTATCACAAGGCCCAGATCTGATTACGATTATTAAGTTATTTGGCGAACGTTGCAAAACGCTAAAAGAGATGGCTCAATCATGTGCTTATTGTTATCAAGATTTTACTGATTTTGATGCTGATGCTGCAAAAAAACATCTACGCCCCGTTGCCAAAGAACCATTAGAAAACATCCGAGAAAAAATTGAAGCGATTGCTGATTTTGATTGGGAAATTAAAAAAATCCATCAGGTTATTGAAAAAACAGCTGCGGAGCTTGAAATAGGTATGGGTAAAGTTGGTATGCCACTTCGTGTTGCAGTAACCGGTATTGGTCAATCCCCTTCTGTTGATGCAACGGTATTTGCTGTGGGTAAAAAACGCACGCTAGCAAGAATTGATAAAGCGCTTGCGTATATTAACCAGAGAGAGCAAACATCAGCATAATCATCCTATTATTGCCGGTTGATTCCGGCAATAATTTTAGCTAAGTCGAGAATGAATATGGCTCGTTTAAAAAAACGCTATTGGATTTCACTAAGTATTTTAATGTTTATCATCGTACTTAGTCTGTTTGGCTGGCGTTCTTGGCAAGAATTTAGACAAGAGTACGGATTCTCAATAAACTGGTATGGAGCGCATATTAACCTATCCGGTCTTTCATTTGAACAATTGACGGTTTATAAAGAGTCGCAATTTACTGTTACGGCTAAAGATGTACTGATTTCCTGGTCAAAACTATCAGTCCAAAATCTTAATATTGATTGGCAATTAAGTGACAATAAGATGGTCACTGATAAAACCAAAAATGTCGTTAATGTGACGACTGAAAAGCAAAATCAATCGGAGTTTAGTTATTCGTCGTTGTTAACCATTATTTACTGGTTACCCTCAACGATCCATATTGACTCTTTACGAATTTATGAACAAAATCGTGAGCTTTTTGATGTGGAGATGACAGCAACTAAACAGCAAGAAGCTATTCATTTGGACGTATCGTCGAATAACCAATATGTTGCTAATCTTTCTGCCACTTTACTATTCAATCAAAATGATTTGCGTATTGATATCCAAAATGGTGTTTTAACCACAACTATAAATCAATTTGGTGTACAAAATGGGAAAATATTACTGCCGTTTACGGGTTGGATTACCGATAATCGATTTGAATTCAATAATTCTGGCAATGCCTCAGTAACTATAGAAAAAGCAAATTTGTCGGACGACTTTCAATTTAACCAATTAAATGGAACGTTAACATTTAAAGTACAATCACTCATTCCGATTAAACCTAACCAGATATCAACCACAGCTAAATTAGCCCTTAATAAATTCAATGGTATTTATAAAAATAGTGAAATAAAATCTGCTGCGGGTAATATCTATGTTGATATCAAAAATCAGCAATTTACCATTTCAGTACCATCACTTAATATACAAGAAATCAATATGGGGATTGCTTTACAACAAGTGAAATTATCTGGTAGTTATACAGCGCCATTTAATACACCAAACAAAGGTATAATTATTTGTAAAAAGGCACAAGCAACGATTTTTTCAGGTTCTATATTTCTTCAAGCCAATAAATTGAATTTAGCTAAATTACCCCAACAATTAAATTTAAGGTTAAAACAGATACAATTAAAAGATATTCTTGCCACATATCCTGCTGAAGGACTCGCTGGTGATGGTGCTATTGATGGTTTATTACCCATTACTTTATTATCTGTAAATAACAAAGATGGTGTAACTTTTAAGCCTATAATTAAAAAAGGACAGCTAACCACAACCCACCAAGGCTTTTTACAGTTTGAAAATTCAGCTTTAAAAAATTATGCCAAAAATAATCCTAATATGAAAATACTCACAGATATTATAAAAAATTTTCATTATACTAAACTGGATGGAACGGTTGATTATGCTGATGATGTCGCTAAATTAGGGCTTCATATCCAAGGAAGTAATTTGGATGTTGAAGATGGCAAAGCTGTCAATTTAAATGTAACATTAGAAGAAAATATCGCCAAACTGCTAACGAGTTTACAATTATCGGATCAAATTAGTGAACCAATTCGTAAACGTATTGAAGCGCATTTAAAAAAGGAATCTGCAAAATAAGAGGTCATTTTATGATACGACGAATTATTGCAATATTGGTATTAGGTAGTGTGTTAATGGGATGTTCGCCGACGGTTAAAGTACAAACACCAAGTGAACCTATTAATATTAATTTAAATGTAAAAATCGATCATGAGATTAATATTAAAATGGATAAAGCATTAGATAATATTATTAATAAATCTGGATTATATTAAAAAATAAATTTTTGTTAATGAGTGATTTAATAAGAAAATAGCAAAGATGGTCAACACATACTAATTGTGAAGCTCAACAATCTTTTGCTACTTTTAAATTTAATAATAAAAAGTATGATTAAGGAGTGTGCTATGAGTATCTATAAAAAAGTGACAATAGCTTTATTTACTGCTGTTTTATCTTTTTCTGTATCTGCACTGACTTTGGAACAAGCCATCGATTCACTAAGCCAAGCTAAAGCGCGAGGATTAGTAGGAGAACAGGCAGATGGTTATTTAGGTGTAGTAAAAAATGAAGATAATGCCAGTGAGATTGCAAATTTAATTAATCAAGCTCGTAAAGCACAGTACCAAAAAGTTTCTGCTGAAAGTAACGTTCCATTAAATGAAGTAGAAAATCGAGCTGGTAGTAAAGCGCAAGATAAAACACCAGCAGGTCAATATATAAAGCAACAAGGTCAATGGCAAAAAAAATAATTGTGATCTTTTTGCAATGATAGGAAGAGCATAACGATATTGTACTTTAATTGTGTATCAATAATGTGTATGCTGTTTATTTAGAATTTTGCTCACATTAATTTTTGAAAAGGGCATAATTACCATAACAACAAAATGATATGAATATTTTCATACAGATAGTTAGTTTTTACTTGTAAATTGTATCGCTCAGGCGATTTTAAATGGAGAAAATCAATGTGTTCGATTTTAGGTATTCTTGATATTAAATCAGATCCAGAACAACTACGAACAAAAGCATTAGAACTATCAAGTCTACAACGTCATCGTGGTCCTGATTGGTCTGGTATTTTTGCTTCTGATAAAGCTATTTTAGCTCATGAACGTTTATCAATTGTAGATGTTAATACAGGATCTCAGCCACTTTATAATAAAGATAAAACTTTAGTTTTAGCAGTCAATGGCGAAATTTATAATCATCAAGAACTCCGAAATCAGTACAAAGATCGTTATGAATTTCAAACAGGCTCAGACTGTGAAGTAATCTTAGCCCTTTATCAAGAAAAAGGTATACACTGTCTTGATGACTTACAAGGTATGTTTGCGTTTATTCTTTATGATATTAATAAAGGCACCTATTTTATTGGTCGTGATCATATCGGTATCATTCCGATGTATATGGGGCATGATGAAAACGGCACGTTTTACGTTGCATCTGAAATGAAAGCATTGGTTCCGGTTTGTAAAACGATTGAGGCTTTTCCTCCTGGAAGTTACTTATCAAGTACAGAAGGTGAAATTAAAACCTATTACAAACGTGATTGGATGGAATATGATAACGTCAAAGATAATAAGACAGATATCAATGAACTTCGTGTTGCACTAGAAGAGTCTGTTAAAAGCCATCTTATGTCTGATGTACCTTATGGTGTTTTATTATCTGGCGGTCTTGACTCTTCAGTTATCTCAGCAATTACCAAAAAATTCTCAGCGCGCCGTATTGAAGATCATGAAAAATCTGAAGCATGGTGGCCACAGTTGCATTCATTTGCAGTAGGTTTAAAAGGTGCGCCAGATTTGAAAGCCGCGCAAGCTGTTGCAGACCATTTAGGCACTGTTCATCATGAAATTAATTTTACTATTCAAGAAGGTATTGATGCAATTCGTGATGTCATTTATTACATCGAAACTTATGATGTAACCACCATTCGTGCTTCAACGCCAATGTATTTAATGGCGCGTAAGATCAAAGCAATGGGAATAAAAATGGTTCTATCAGGTGAAGGTGCAGATGAAGTATTTGGTGGTTATTTGTATTTTCATAAAGCACCAAGTGCAAAAGAATTCCACGAAGAAACTGTACGTAAATTAGCGGCATTACATATGTACGATTGTGCGCGTGCAAATAAAGCTATGGCAGCTTGGGGTGTTGAGGCTCGGGTACCATTCTTAGATAAAAAATTCTTAGATGTAGCGATGCGCATTAATCCGAAAGATAAAATGTGTGGTAGCAATGGTAAAATGGAAAAACACATTGTCCGTGAAGCGTTTGAGTCCTATTTACCTGCATCAGTCATCTGGCGTCAAAAAGAACAATTCTCTGATGGTGTTGGTTATAGCTGGATTGACACATTAAAAGAGATTGCAGAGAGCAAGATTACGGATCAACAGCTAGAAAATGCAAAATTCCGCTTCCCTTACAATACGCCAACTTCGAAAGAAGCGTACATGTATCGTGAAATTTTTGATGAATTATTCCCAGTAGAAAGTGCTGCCCATTGTGTACCGGGTGGTCCAACCGTTGCTTGTTCAACTGCGAAAGCAATTGAATGGGATGAATCATTTAAAAACTTAAACGATCCATCTGGTCGAGCAGCAGTTGGTGTGCATAATGATGCTTATAAAGAATAATAAGCTTTAATCGCTCTTATTAGGCATAAAAAAACGGGGATATTTCCCCGTTTTTATTACTTGCTTATTAATGATTGTAGAGCTGCTTAATTTTACTAATGCGCTGCGCCTTTAGGTGCACCGATAGGCAAAATAGTACGACCAAATTGTTCGTTAATTACTTCTGCCATTGCTAAATAAATTGCACTTGCACCACAAATAATGCCTTCAAATCCAGCAATATGAATAATATCATGATTACCTGAAATATTTCCAATTGCTAATAGAGCAAATAACAGCGTTAGGCTAGCAAAAACAAATTGTAATACACGATTGCCTTTTAAGGTACCAATAAACATAAAACCAGTAAAAATTCCCCATAAAGCAAGGAAAATACCTACAAATGTTGCATCAGATGGTGCTGTTGCTGGTGAAGTTGGTAAATACCAAATGCCAACTAATACGATCCAAAAGAAACCATAAGAGGTAAATGCTGTTGTTCCAAACGTATTGCCTTTGCGGAATTCTAAAATACCAGCAATAACTTGAGCAAGACCACCATAAAAAATACCCATTGAGACAATTACAGTCATGGCAGGAAAAAATCCTGCATTATGAATATTTAATAAAATTGTTGTCATACCAAATCCCATTAAACCTAAAGGGCCAGGATTTGCAAGTTTTGTTTGTTCCATAAAGATCCTATAAATTAAGTTTTATCAAAAGAACGGCAATGATAAGTGGATAAAACTTAGCAATCAAGATATATTAAAAAATTTTTATATTGCCCCTTGATATTAACAATATTGTTCCCATTTATGTGGAAACAAAAAATATTTCTTTGTATAAATTTAAAGCTTGAAAATCAAAATTTAAGACTTATATACAAGAAATAAAATACAGGTTTTGAGGAGAAAAAGATTATGGGTAAAATTATAGGTATTGATTTAGGTACAACAAATTCATGTGTTGCAGTGATGGACAATGGTCAAGCGAAAGTATTAGAAAATGCAGAAGGCGATCGCACAACTCCTTCCATTATTGCTTATACACAAGATGGTGAAATTTTAGTTGGTCAACCAGCAAAACGCCAAGCAGTAACTAATCCACAAAATACATTATTTGCCATTAAACGTTTAATTGGTCGTCGTTTTGAAGATGCTGAAGTACAACGTGATGTGGGTATTATGCCATACAAAATTGTAAAAGCTGATAACGGCGATGCATGGGTTGATGTTAAAGGTCAGAAAATTGCTCCACCACAAATCTCTGCTGAAGTATTAAAGAAAATGAAAAAGACAGCAGAAGATTATCTTGGTGAGCCAGTGACTGAAGCGGTGATCACTGTTCCAGCTTATTTCAATGATGCTCAACGTCAAGCAACAAAAGATGCTGGTCGAATTGCCGGTTTAGATGTTAAACGTATTATTAACGAGCCAACAGCAGCAGCGCTTGCTTATGGTTTAGATAAAGATGTGGGGAACCGCACAATCGCAGTATACGACCTTGGTGGTGGTACATTTGATATTTCAATTATCGAAATTGATGATGTTGATGGTGAAAAAACATTTGAAGTATTAGCAACAAATGGTGATACTCACTTAGGTGGTGAAGATTTTGACTCTCGCTTAATTAACTATTTAGTTGATGAATTTAAACGTGAACAAGGTTTCGATCTTAAAAATGATCCACTTGCAATGCAACGTTTAAAAGAAGCGGCTGAAAAAGCGAAAATTGAATTATCATCAGCACAACAAACTGATATCAACTTACCATATATCACTGCTGATGCGACTGGACCAAAACATTTAAATATTAAAGTAACTCGTGCAAAACTTGAATCTTTAGTAGAAGATTTAGTTAAACGTTCAATGGAACCAGTTAAAACTGCGTTACAAGATGCTGGTCTATCTGTCTCTGATATTAAAGATGTAATTTTAGTTGGCGGTCAAACACGTATGCCAATGGTGCAAAAAGCAGTTGCTGACTTCTTTGGTAAAGAACCACGTAAAGATGTAAACCCTGACGAAGCAGTTGCGGTGGGTGCGGCAGTACAAGGTGGCGTGCTTGGTGGTGATGTTAAAGACGTATTATTACTTGACGTAACTCCATTGTCGCTTGGTATTGAAACGATGGGTGGTGTAATGACTACCTTAATTGAGAAAAACACAACTATCCCAACTAAACATAGTCAAGTGTTCTCAACAGCGGAAGATAATCAATCAGCAGTAACTATTCATGTATTACAAGGTGAACGTAAACGCGCTAGTGATAATAAATCATTAGGTCAATTTAACCTTGATGGTATTCAAGCTGCACCTCGTGGTATGCCACAAATTGAAGTAACTTTTGATATTGATGCTGATGGTATCTTACATGTATCAGCGAAAGATAAAAATACCGGTCGTGAACAAAATATTACTATTAAGGCATCTTCTGGTTTAAGTGAAGAAGAGATCCAAAAAATGGTAAATGATGCTGAAGCAAATGCCGATGCTGACCGTAAGTTTGAAGAATTAGCTCAAGTGCGTAATCAAGCCGATCATCTTGTTCACTCAACTCGTAAAAAAGTGACAGAAGCTGGTGATCAATTATCAGCAGATGATAAAAAAGCAATCGAAGATGCAGTAAGCGCTTTAGAAGTTGCCGCTCGCGGCGAAGATAAAGCCGAAATTGAAGCAAAAATTAATGCGTTGATGGAAGCATCTAAAAAATTGCTTGAATTAGAACAACAACAAGCTCAAAGTGACCAATCTGCAAACCAAACAAACAGCGGTTCTGCGGCGCAAGATGATGTTGTTGATGCTGATTTCAAAGAAGTTGATGACGAGAAAAAATAATAAGCATTAATAAAGATGTTTTTTAATGAGTTATTTCAACGAGTTTTAAACATGTAACACATTAAACGGGCGCGAGGTAACTCAAGCCCGTTTAGTTGTTTATGTTATGATAAAAATAAAGGTTAATTATGGCGAAGAAAGATTATTATGAAATATTAGGCGTAAGCAAAACAGCCACTGAAAGTGAAATAAAAAAAGCCTATAAACGCCTAGCCATGAAATATCATCCTGACAAGAATCAGGATAATAAAGCCGAAGCTGAATCAAAATTTAAAGAAGTCAAAGAAGCATATGAAATTTTGACCGATGCCCAAAAGAAAGCTGCTTATGATCAATATGGACATGCAGCGTTTGAACAAGGTGGCGGTGCTGGAGCTGGTGGATTTGGCGGTTTCAGTGGTTTTGGTGGTGGTGCATTTGATGACCTATTTAGTGACTTCTTCGGTGGTGGGCGTGGACGCGGTCAAACCGCATCTCGAGGTGCAGATCTTCAATATAATATTACATTAACACTTGAAGAAGCGGCTAACGGTGTTAGCAAAGAAATTAAAGTACCAACTTGGGTCACATGTGATACTTGTCATGGGCAAGGTACTGAAAAGTCATCTGATGTAGTTACTTGTGATACCTGTCATGGTGCTGGCGTTGTCCAAATGCGTCAAGGATTTTTTGCTGTACAACAAGAATGCCCAACCTGCCATGGTCGTGGTAAAGTTGTTAAAAATCCATGTAAGAAGTGTCATGGTGAAGGTCGTGTACAAAAAAATAAAACACTATCAGTTACTATTCCAGCTGGTGTTGATACTGGTAATCGAATTCGACTTGCTGGCGAAGGTGAAGCTGGTTTAAATGGTGCTCCAGCTGGTGATTTATATGTTCAAGTACAAATCAAACAGCATGCGATTTTTGAACGTGATGGCACTAATTTACATTGTGAAATACCAATTAATATTGTTTTAGCGTCACTTGGTGGTGAAGTTGAGGTTCCAACCCTTAACGGTAAAGTAAGTTTAACTATTCCAGCCGAGACACAAACAGGCAAAATGTTCCGATTACGTGGTAAAGGTATTAAATCCTTACGTAGTAGTTCGGTTGGTGATCTTTACTGTCATGTAGTAGTTGAAACACCAGTTAACTTAACCAGTAAACAAAAAGAACTATTGAAAGAGTTAGGTGAAAGTTTTAAAGCAGATAAAAGCTCCAAACATAGTCCGAAAGAAAAAAACTTTTTTGATAAAGTGAAAAAGTTTTTTGGTTAATATTAATTAATAATAATAAAATCGAGCCACTAAGGCTTGATTTTGTTATTATTCTCATGTTGATTGTAAATTTTAATTTCTTTTTTCTTCTATACATCAAATATTCAAAATTTTCACTAAACTCAACTTGTCGTTATTATTTTTTGCGTTAGTTGGTTTCCTTTTATTTCCAGTAAATGTTAGAGAACTCTACAAGCATTTGGTAGGCTTATTTATCTAATATTATGGTGAGACAGACATACATGACCAATACCTATAATTACTGAATTGGTCAGGATAAAAAATTTAACTTGCTTATATAAATATTAATTATATGGAAGGATTGGGTATTTTCACATTAATTTATTTATTAGGTTAAATCAATTGATTATGATGATTATTTTTGAAACGCTTATTTGTGGTGATCAATCTTATCAATTCGTTTTGATCAAATAATAGGGATGTTTGATTATGGACTTACAATTAAAAATATTAAAATGTTTAATATTGATATAAGTAAATTATTTTTTCATAAAAAAAAGGATAATTTTTAATTATCCTTTTTATGCTAATTATTATTAGGTTTAAAACATATTGATACTAATTACATTTTTGTAGTAAAAGTACGGGCAATAACATCACGTTGTTGTTCTGCTGTTAAAGAATTAAAACGTACAGCATAACCAGAAACACGGATAGTTAATTGTGGATATTTTTCAGGGTGTTTTACTGCATCTTCCAAAGTTTCACGACGAAGAACATTAACATTCAAATGTTGACCACCTTCAACTTTGATTGTTGGTGCTACATCTAAAGGTACTTCACGATATTCAAATTGACCAAGTTCAGCAGTTGGAATAATTTGATCTTCTTTATAAACAGATTTAGCAGCTACACAACGTGCTTCTTTAGTTGAATCATCTAATAACCAAAAAGAGTTAAGTAGTGCAGCATTGTCAGCTTTAGTAATTTGGATACCTGTAATCATTTTTAAATCCTCCTAACGGGCCTTATTGCCCTTATCTATTGTGAGTTAATATAGCACTTTCATAATTTGATTAAAGTCAAAATAAGCTATCAATTCAATAAGTAATACCTTTGGTTATTTTTTTTTGCTTTAATTGCAATGCTTGTAAGCAACTCTTTAAATTTTTTAAAATTTATTGGTTAATTTATATGGATCTTTTTTTAAGAAAATTTAAAAAACACTTTGATAAGTAAAACACCAAAAATTAATTTGATCAATAAGAGATATAAATATGATCAGCTTAAAATTTAATCTCTTCTTGATTCATACATAATAAGTAATGACACTAAGTGTAAAAGCAAATTTAAATACCTTACCAAAAACTCATTATTACTTAGACAATGATATCTTGATGAACTAAAACACCATTATGGGCATTTTATATCAATCACCTGAGCAGTCGTACCTTCTGCCTTTGAATAAATTTTAAGACTTATACCTCAGCAGTGCAGATTAAACAGATTCATTTACTGGCAGCTTGGTATAATTGAATAAATATAATCACATCTGGTTTTTACCTAAATTCAACTTTCCGTCGGTTCCACCAGAAAAAATGATGGCTGGTCACGATAATCTGGTTTGGCATGCTAACAAATAAACTTCAATCTTGAGACGACAAAACGAGTTAAAAATAATTAATGCTTCAGCTTTCTCAAGACCTCCTATTAATGAAATAGCCACTCTTGGATTCGTCATATAAAAACTCACCATTTTGGTATGAGCTGCTTAGCTTATGGTGTCATTTTTATGACCCTTTAAGTGATATTCATACACTGTTGATTATTGTATCGGCGATAGCGGGATTAGGCCGAAGAGGGGATCAACTATATTCCTTGTAATATCCATACTTACATTTCTGATGTCGATGAAATTATTACCGGTAAACGTCGAGAAGGAATTTTTGCAGAAGTAATGATCTTCACACGGAAAGCTTCTCAAGCAGGGGCAGTAATGCTAATTGTCATTTGTTTGCAAAACTCAGGATTTGTTAAAGGACATAATGAGCAACCACTAGGGGTATCACAAACTATTTTAATCTTATTAATCGTTAGCACTATTTTTGTTTTAACTTTAGGTTTTTTAATTTCATTAAAATTTAAACTGGATTTGAAAACTCACAAAATATTAATTGATGAAATTAATAATATAAAAAAATTGGAACAAATTCAGAAAAAAGAATAAGTGATAAAGGAAAACCCATTATCGAAATGTTGACTGCAATGCCTGTTACCGAACTTTGGGGCAAAATAAATAAGTATTAGCTGTTTTATATAAATTTATAAAAGGATGAGAAAGATGCAAATATTTCCTGTAAAACATAGTAAATTGCTTTGTAAACCCGAGTATTTAGTTTCTAAATCTGAATTACAAAAATTGATTCAAAACATTATTAATAATTTAATTAATATAAAAGATGAAACAGGTGAATTTTTATTGCGACTGGATGATGGACAGGTTATTGATACTAAAGATTGGGATGGATGGGTATGGACCCATGGCATCGGTCTTTATGGTATGCATCAATTTTATCAACAGACTGGCGATAAGGTTACGTTAGAAATTATTGATAATTGGTTTGAACAGCGTTTGTCTGAAGGAACATCAACTAAAAATGTAAATACTGTATGCCCATTTCTGACATTGGCTTATCGCTACGAAGAAACTAAAAATTCTGTTTTTTTGCCTTATTTAGAGAGTTGGACTGATTGGGTGATGTATGATATGCCTTGAACTAAATTTAGAGATTTACAACATATTGTTTATAATAATGAAAATCATCAACAACTTTGGGATGATACTTTGATGATGAGTGTATTACCAATTGTTAAAATTGGTAATACACTCAATAAATCTGAATATATTCAAGAAGCAATTTATCAAATATTGATTCATATTCAATATTTAATGGATCGTCAGACAGGTCTTTAGTTTCATGGTTGGACCTTTGACGGTAATCATCATTTTGTTAAAGCAAAATGGGCAAGGGGAAACAGTTGGTTGATCATAGTGATCCCGGAATTTATCGAACTACTTGATCTTCAGAAAAGATCCGATTCGTAAAATGCTTATTGAAATTTTAAATGCTCAAGTTGAAGCATTAGCCTAATATCAAGATGAAAGTGGTTTATGGCATACTATTATTGATGATACTACCTCATATTTGGAAACATCAGCAACAGCAGGTTTTGCTTATGGAATATTAAAATCAATTAGAAAACGCTATATATCGTATGATTATAAAATTATTGCTAAAAAAGCGATTAAAGGTGTGATGGCTAACATTAATGATGAAGGTAAACTCTTAAATGTCTCATTTGGAACGGCAATGGGTAACGATCTGGAGTATTATAAAAATATTCCACTAACATCCATGCCTAAAATTGATTAGCAATAGGTTTATTATGATTTTTAGGTATAATTAATACAACCATTAAATAATGTTGTTAAGCCACAAAAGAATATAGGTATTGTATGACGAATCAATTAACCTGGCATGATGTCATCGGTTCTGAAAAAGAAAAACCTTATTTTCAACAGATAATGCAATTTGTAGCATCGCAACGTGCTGAAGGAAAGATTATTTACCCTCCTAAGCACGATGTTTTTAATGCTTTTCGTTTTACTCCATTTAATGAAATCAAAGTTGTGATTTTAGGGCAAGATCCTTATCATGGTCCTAATCAAGCACATGGGCTTTCATTTTCAGTGTTACCAGGTATAAAACCACCGCCTTCTTTATTAAATATTTATAAAGAACTGTCTACTGATATTGAAGGATTTAACATTCCTTCTCATGGATACCTTGCCTCTTGGGCAAGTCAAGGCGTATTATTGTTGAACAATGTATTGACTGTAGAAGCAGGGCAAGCTCATTCACACGCTAAAATAGGTTGGGAAACATTTACCGATCACGTAATTGCTGCAATCGATCAATATCTTGAAGGGGTGGTTTTTTTGTTGTGGGGATCACCTGCGCAAAAGAAAGGACAGTTTATTGATCGTCAAAAACATCATGTATTAACTTCAGTTCATCCATCCCCTTTGTCTGCTCATCGTGGTTTTTTAGGATGTAAGCATTTTTCAAAAGCGAATGATCTTATTCGGCAACACGGTAAAACACCAATAGATTGGCAACCGAAGCTTCCGGAAAACATTAATGTGTAGTATGAAAAAACGCCGTACAGGTTTGCAAGAAATAGCGGATTTTATAGGTATTAGTAAAATGACGGTAAGCCGTTTTTTACGTGATCCTAATCTTGTATCAAAGCCACTTCAGTTGCAAATATCCGCGGCAATAGATGAACTTGGTTATATCCCTAATAAAGCGCCGGATATGCTGTCTAATGCAAAAAGTAATGCAATTGGTGTATTACTACCATCATTAACCAATCAGGTGTTTGCTGATGTATTAAAAGGTATCGAACTTGTAACAGACAAATATGGTTATCAAACCATGATTGCGCATACAGGCTATAATCCGGAAAAAGAAGAAATGCGGTTACGGTCGTTACTAGCTTATAATATTGATGGATTAATATTAACTGAACGTACTCATACCGCTGCAACACGAAAAATGATTGAAATATCGGGCGTGCCCGTTGTTGAAATTATGGACAGTGTTTCGCCTTGCATTGATATGGCTGTGGGTTTTGATAATTATGGGGTAACTAAAAATATGGTCAATTGTATGATTAAAAAAGGGTATAAACATATTGCTTATTTTAGTGCTCGTCAGGATGATAGAAGTATTATTCGCCAGCAAGGTTATGAACAAGCTATGCAAGAAGCTGGGCTTTTTGCCAAAACTTTTGCAACAAAAAAATCTTCATCTTACTCATTAGGTAAGCAATTACTTCATCAAGCATTGAAAGAGTATCCACAAATTGATGGTGTTTTTAGTACTAATGATGATTTAGCGCTCGGGGTATTGTTTGAATGTCAACGATTGGACATAAAAGTACCTAAACAATTGGCTATTGCGGGTTTTCATGGGCACGATGTTGGACAAGTTGTCACGCCAAAATTAGCTTCTATTTTGACACCGAGGATGAAAATTGGTCAGAAATCAGCAGAAATGTTATTACAATGTATTAATGGTGAGCAGATTGATCAGAATGTAATTGATTTGCCAGTTGAGTATTTAAACGGCGAAAGCATTTGATAATATAGCTGATGCATAAACTAACCTCATTATTTTAAAATAATCAGGTTAGTGTCCATGAGTTATTTATAACTCTTTAGGATATTGACCAAATCGGTTAAGTCCGGGTGTTGAATCCATTAAGAAAAAGATGAATAATATAATATTGCCAAATGGAACAAGCTGTAGCAGTAACCACCAACCTGATTTGTCTGTATCATGTAAACGTCGTACTGACACAGCCAAAGTAGGGAGTGTTGTTGCTAACAAAAATATGGTTGTTATATTTAAGTCTAGTCCCAACGACTTATCAAGTATTATTGTAAAAAAGGAGGCAATAAGAATAAATAACATATACATCCAATACTCTTTTCGACGTGCTCTTCCTTTAAAATTTATGTAATTTTTTGTAATACAATCAATAAACCAGCCCATTTCTTATCATCCTTGTTAATTTAATTAAAAAAAATCCTATTGATTTGATATTTTAATAAAAAAAAATTGAAAATAAAACTGATTTTTATCATTAAAATTTCTTTTTTTTATTATATTACTAATAGTTATGTTATCAGAACTGTTGTTGATTTCAGGTTTTCATAAAGTCAGATTTATGTTAGAATTATCGCTCAGTGGTTATTTATACCTACTAATTTATCTTCAAAGAATAACACTGAGGCCCCCATGAAAATTGTTGAAGTAAAACACCCTCTTGTACGTCATAAAATCGGCTTAATGCGTGAAAGTGATATTAGCACAAAAGATTTCCGTGACCTTGCCAGTGAAGTAGGCAGCTTATTAACTTATGAAGCAACGGCAAATCTACCGACCGAAACTGTAACCATAGAAGGTTGGTGTGGTCCAGTTCAGGTAGAACGCATTAAAGGCAAAAAAATTACTGTAGTGCCAATTTTGCGTGCAGGTTTAGGTATGATGGATGGTGTATTGGAACATGTACCTAGTGCAAGAATTAGCGTCGTTGGTTTTTATCGTAATGAAGAAACTCTTGAACCTGTGCCTTATTTCCAAAAATTAACTTCTGATATTGAAGAACGAATGGCTTTGGTTGTTGATCCAATGCTTGCAACCGGTGGTTCAATGGTTGCAACTATTGATCTGCTTAAGAAAGCGGGTTGTAAAAATATCAAAGTATTGGTTTTAGTTGCTGCTCCAGAAGGAATTAAAACGCTTGAGCAGGCGCATCCAGATGTGGAACTTTATACCGCTTCAATTGATGAAAGATTGAATGATAAAGGCTACATCTTACCTGGGCTTGGTGATGCCGGAGACAAGATATTTGGCACCAAATAAAATTTCAAATTTTAGACCGGTTTATCCGGTTTTTTTATGCCTGTTAATTAATTATCAAATTCTTTATGAGCTACAGATTAAGTTGAAAAGGAGATTGTCAACGTGGTAAAAATCACAATAGATGAAGTAAAGCATGATGCCCCTCTGTCTAAATTTTCATGGCAGGATATTTTCACTGGTGCTCAAATGTTATTTGTCGCATTTGGTGCATTAGTTTTAGTTCCTTTATTAACTGGATTAAACCCCAATGTCGCACTTTTTACAGCTGGTGTTGGAACGTTATTGTTTCAACTTACTACTAAAGGAAAAGTACCAGTATTTTTAGCTTCTTCCTTTGCTTTTATTGCGCCGATTTCTTTTGGTGTAGCACAGTGGGGAATACCGGCAACGCTAGGAGGTTTAGTTGCTGCCGGTTTTGTGTTTATGTTTTTTGCTTTTTTAGTAAAAATTAACGGAAATAATGTCATTAATCGAATTTTACCACCAGTGGTGACGGGTCCTATTATTATGGTTATTGGATTATCGCTGGCCCCTGTTGCTGTCGGCATGGCAATGGGTAAAGATAGTGGCTTAATGGCTGAAAATTATCAGTTAATTATTATTTCAATGGCATCACTAATCACTACCTTAGCTATGGCGATTTGGGCAAAAGGTTTTTTTAAATTAGTGCCTATTATTGCCGGTATCATCGTAGGGTATGTATTTTCCTGCTTATTTGGTATTGTCAATTTTCAACCTGTTATTGATGCTCCTTGGTTTAAAGTTCCTGATTTCACGTTTCCAACATTTCAATGGCAGTCTATTTTATATATGATTCCAATTGTTATCGCACCAACTATCGAACATGTAGGTGATATTATGGCAATTAGTTCTGTTACTGGTAAAGATTATACCTGTGAACCCGGCTTACAACGTACTTTGTTAGGTGATGGATTGGCAACTTCTACTGCTGGATTTTTTGGAGGTCCACCTTGTATTACTTACGCTGAAGTTATTGGTGCAGTAACATTAACTCGTAATTTTAAAACAAGAGTGATGACGTGGGCTGCAATTTGGGCGATTTTAATGTCTTTTGTTGGAAAGATTGGCGCTTTTTTAAGCTCTATTCCAACAGTAGTTATGGGGGGCATTATGGTACTCTTGTTTGGATCAATTGCATCGGTAGGCATTAATATTTTAGTCAAACATAAAGTGGATTTATCCGTTTCCCGTAATATGTGTATTGTTTCGTTAGTTTTAGTCTTTGGTATTGGTGGAATGATTTTTGATTTTGGCTCGTATGCCCTTCAAGGAATTAGCTTGTGTGGCATTTTAGCTATCGTATTAAATTTAATTTTACCTCATCACACTAAACCAACCAATGTTGGTTAATCTAAATTAATAGACCGTTTATGAAGAACATCATGAACGGTTATTCTTTTTTCTTATAACAGACTATTTTATTAATATCGCCGTGACTTTATGTCAGTGATGACTTTCTTTTAAAAAGTTTAAGTCTTCGATAAAGATCTTTAGTTAAACTTTTTCTTTTATTATTAAAAAATAACTTAATCAATATTGATTAGGAACGTTAACCATGGTTTTTAATAGATGAATTAGCAAATTTAATTATTATGATTAATTATTGACTCATTGATTTTAAAGATAATGGTTAAAAGGCTGTAAGCATGATTTGTGAAGTTTTGAGTTAGTATGATTAATTGTATTTTACTTTAATTTAATTTAATTGATTACTGTGAACAAAAACATTTAACGTAATTATATGATTTTAATTAAATGGGAAACAGTTGAATAAAGGTAATATCCATTAATTTTTATTAGAATAAAGAATAAATCTTGTAAAAAAGTTTGAGGTTAACTATACGTTTGAGTATAAAACCTCACTTATTATAAAATAAGTGAGGTTTATTAAAGTAAAAAATTTTATTTTATTGGGCGCATGGTCGGGAATAGAATTACGTCACGAATGGTATGGCTGTTAGTAAATAACATCACAGTACGATCGATACCAATACCGAGTCCTGCCGTTGGCGGTAAACCATGTTCAAGTGCTGTGATATAATCATCATCATAAAACATCGCTTCATCATCTCCTGCATCTTTTTGTGATACTTGATCAGCAAAACGTTGTGCTTGATCTTCAGCATCATTAAGTTCTGAAAAGCCGTTACCAATTTCACGTCCACCAATAAAGAATTCAAAGCGGTCTGTTACAAATGGGTTTTCATCGTTTCGACGAGCAAGTGGTGAGACTTCTGCCGGGTATTCGGTGATAAATGTTGGTTGAATAAGGTTAGCTTCAGCCACTTCTTCAAATATTTCAGTTACCACTCGACCAAGTCCCCAGCCTTTTTCCACTTTGATTCCTACGGCTTTTGCAATCGCACAGGCTTTGTCAAAATCATCTAAATCAGCATTGTTAGTTTCTGGACGATAATGGCAAATTGCTTCACGCATGGTCATTTTGATAAATGGTTTGCCGAAATCAAAAGTGTGTTCGCCATATTGCACTACTGCATTCCCCGTCACGGCAATGGCTAAACGACGGAATAACGCTTCAGTTAATACAATCAAATCTTTATAATCGGCATAAGCCATGTACATTTCCATCATGGTAAATTCAGGATTATGTCTTGGCGATACCCCTTCGTTTCGGAAATTGCGGTTGATTTCAAATACACGCTCAAATCCACCTACCACTAGACGTTTTAAGTAAAGTTCTGGCGCAATTCGTAAATACATGTCTAGATCAAGCGCATTATGGTGCGTAATAAATGGTTTGGCTGATGCACCACCTGGGATGACTTGCATCATCGGGGTTTCAACTTCCATAAAGTGGTTTTCTAACATGAAGTTACGAATTTCAGTTACCACTTTTGAGCGCGCAATAAAGGTGTCACGTGATTGTTGATTAGTAATTAAATCAAGGTAACGTTGACGATAGCGCATTTCTTGATCTGCTAAGCCGTGGAATTTATCGGGTAATGGGCGTAATGCTTTTGTTAGTAGGCGGATTTCTTCACAGTGGATTGATAGTTCACCTGTTTTGGTTTTGAATAAGTAGCCTTTAGCACCAACGATGTCACCAAGATCCCATTTTTTGAATTGTTCATTATAAAAGTTTTCAGGTAGATCATCACGAGTAACATAAAGTTGGATTTGCCCTGCAACATCTTGTAATGATACAAATGAGGCTTTACCCATAATACGGCGCATCATCATTCGACCCGCAACGGTTACAATAATTTTATTTTCAATTAATTCTTCGTTAGTTTTATCATCATACAATTTATGAAGATCGCTTGAAATTGCGTCACGGCGAAAGTCATTAGGGAAAGCAATACCTTGCTCACGAATATGTGCAAGCTTTTCACGACGTATTGTAAGCTCGTTATTTAACTCTTCAATAGGGTTTTGTTGCTCTTGCTGTGTTGACATAATTTTACCTTTTCTTTATCACCAAGCAGGGTTATAAACCTGCTTTTAAGCTTTCTTCAATAAATTGATCTAAATCACCGTCTAAAACGGCTTGAGTATTGCGTGTTTCTACACCAGTACGTAAATCTTTAATCCTTGAGTCATCAAGGACATATGAACGAATTTGACTGCCCCAACCGATATCGGATTTATTGTCTTCCATCTGCTGTTTTTCTGCATTTTTTTTCTGCATTTCAAGCTCATACAATTTAGCTTTTAACTGCTTCATGGCTTGATCTTTATTACTGTGCTGAGAACGATTATTTTGACATTGTGTTACTATGCCAGTTGGAATATGTGTAATGCGTACCGCTGATTCAGTTCTATTAACATGCTGACCACCCGCACCGGATGCACGATAAACATCAATACGGAGATCGGTAGGGTTGATATCAATATCAATATTATCATCAATTTCAGGGTAGACAAAGACTGATGCAAATGATGTATGACGGCGGTTACCTGAATCAAATGGACTTTTACGTACTAAGCGGTGAACTCCTGTTTCGGTGCGCAACCAACCATAAGCATAATCGCCAGATACCTTAATTGTCGCTGATTTTATACCAGCAACATCACCATCGGATACTTCCATTACTTCGGTTGTGAAACCTTTTGATTCGGCCCAGCGCAAATACATTCTGAGTAGCATTTCTGCCCAATCTTGTGCTTCAGTACCACCTGAACCCGATTGGATATCCAAATAACAGTCAGCACTATCATAATCACCTGAAAACATACGGCGGAATTCAAGCCCGGCTAGTTTTTTTTCTAATTGTTTAAGTTCTAAATTGGCTTCATCAAAAGTGTCTTGATCTTCAGCTTCAACAGCAAGCTCAAGCAAGCCTTCGACATCGTCAAGCCCTTGCTCTAATGAATTAATGGTATTAATGATATCTTCAAGTGTTACTCGTTCTTTACCTAAAGCTTGTGCTTTTTCAGGATTTGCCCAGACTTCAGATTGCTCTAATTCGGCGTTGACTTCTTCTAGTCGTTCTTTTTTTAGATCATAGTCAAAGATACCCCCGAATCACAGCACTGCGTTCGGTAAGTTCTGCTATTTTTGATTTAACCGGATTAATTTCAAACATGTTTTAAATTGGATACTCAGTTTATGATTTTTAGATAAGCTTTCATTGTAGCGGATTTAAGTATAATTTAGCAATTACCAATTTAGGCTTGGTGTATGGTGATTCAATAATTTTATCCAACAAAGTGGAAGATAAAATAACATTATCAAAAAGAAGTGAACATGAATAAAAAACAGTTCAAGTTCTAACAATGAGTTAATCGTGATATCGGCACAATAGTAAAGAATCATTACTAAAAACTCATAATGACGCGAGAGGCGTCATTATGAAGTAATTTGGATAAAATGATCGATAAAAATTATTTTTTAGCTTCTGCGTATAACTCAGCAACTTTATCCCAATTAATGACATTCCAAAATACACCAATGTAATCGGCACGACGGTTTTGATATTTTAAATAGTAAGCATGTTCCCAAACGTCAAGAGCCAAAATTGGTGTGCCAGATACACCAGCAAATTTTTCACCCATAATTGGTGAATCTTGGTTAGCCGTAGAAACAACCTCAAGCTTACCATTCTTGAGTACTAACCAAGCCCAACCTGAACCAAAGCGGGTTGCTGCAGCAGCAGAAAATTTCTCTTTAAAAGCATCAATTGAACCAAAATCTTTTTCAATGGCCGTTTTCAACTCACCTTTGAGTTCAGTTCCGACTTTTAACAACTCCCAGAACAAAGTGTGATTAACATGACCACCAACGTTGTTTTTAAGACCGGTAACTTTGTCAGATGGGACTTTATCTAGATTTTTTAGTAAAGTTTCAGGACAAAAATCTTTAACTTCAGTAGGTAACGATTCTAATAAAGCGTTAGCATTGTTTACATAAGTTTGATGATGTTTATCATGATGAAGATGCATGGTTTCAGTATCAATATAAGGCTCTAAAGCATCATAAGCATAGGGTAGAGGGGGTAATATATAAGCCATGAAATTGCTCCTTTCATTTATTGAGTTTTTTTAACTTTTTATGCTAAAAGTATACGAGCTATTACTGGTGCCCACAAACTATTATTTAGATAGTTCATGACTATCTAAGCAATAGCTATATTTTTAAACACAGTACAACGTTTGAATTAAAGCAAAAAAGATTTAAATCATCTACATTAATTTTAAATCAAACTGATTTTTATTAATGATAATAGATAAAAGCATTATCATTACCGGATTTTATAAGTGGTTTTTTCTTAACGTTGTTCATCAACTCGATAGAGCTTGAATGGCTAGATTGAAAAGCGTCGATTCAGTTTAGTGATAAGGCCATCAAGTTTTTCAATTATTAAACTAAAATTAGTGATTTTATTACATTATCGATACCTATCAACATGGTTAAGTACTTGTGACAAAAATAACACCCTATTGTTTATGGGGATAGCAACAAGTATTTTTTATCAACAACACAATTGGATTAGATATTTAGTATAAAATACTTTTCATTTTGCTTTAATCTTAACTAATTGTATTATTGAGATTTTCGAACAATATTGCCATGCGTCATTTCATTTTCCTAATGGTTAACTTTCTATCTATTTTGGGCTTGATAGATAATCTAAACTCAACTTATCAAGAAAAACAAAAAGTTTTAAATTCATTTGGCTGTAATCATGATTACGTAACATATCTGGTGTATCAACAAAGCGATAATTCGCAGCTTGATTGAGATCATTTAGTGAATGAGAGATAAGTTTTTCAACTACTTTGTGTGTTAACTCCAAATGACATTGAAAACCATAAACGAATTTACTGTAAGCAATAATTTGCCGCGGACAGCCTTCACTATAAGCAATTATTTGAGCATCTTTAGTTAATCCTGGCATATCATTGTGCCAATGACCTACCGCTAATTTATCACCGAAATGCGTAAATAGAGAATGATGCTTGCCCACATCAGTTAATGTAATTGGAAATTTGCCAATTTCTTTTTCTGGACTGTGTTCATGAGTGGCACCTAATGCTTCACCAATCAATTGTGATCCTAAGCAAACACCAATAACAACTTTATCTGATTGAATTGCTGATAAAATTACTGCTTGTTCAGCTAATGAATCAAAATACGTACATTCTTGCTTTGTCGTTGCCGGGGATTGTGGTCCACCCATAATAATTAAAAAATCAATGTGATTGATATTATCAGGTAGTGCTTCGCCAAGATAAACACGTGAATAACTAATAGTATGTTGGTGTATTTTTGCCCATTGTTCGTAGGCGCCTGGTGTTTCAAATTCTTCATGAATAATAAAATGGATATGCATAGATCTCTAATATATTGAAATTATTAAATTAGTAAATAAGAAATTTAATATTAATTATCTTAAAAAAACACTCAACACTATATTAAGCGATAACAGGGATAAAAACAAAATATTTGTATTTCAATAATTGCATATGTAATGATAAATTCGATGAGTACCGTTATATTCATCTTTAATTACATCGTTTAAACCATTTTTTAAAATAAGAAAAATAACATTATTTTTCTATAAACTCGTCTTCATCATTATTTTAACTAAGTGGTTAATTTATAATCTTAAAATTAAATTAAATGACATGAATAAATAAAGGTTACGAAAAATTGATATTTTCATGTTCATAGTTTGATGTGATTTAGTTTGCTAACAAAGCAATGTTAATTATGCTAATAATGATTATTTGACTATCGCATGATAAAAAGAAAACCAAATATATTAGAAGAAAATTATACCAACGATGATTATGGTACTTTTTTTAATTATTTTTATAGCGGATAAATTAAATCATCGTATCAAGTCAGTAAGTTTTGTTTACTTGTTTAATTAAAATTTTTAGTATGGGGATTAATAAGAATAAGCAAGAAGTGAAAGGTAAAAATCTTCGCTACAAATGGAAATAATGTGAAAAGTTGGCTCCTCCAACAGGACTTGAACCTGTGACATACGGATTAACAGTCCGCCGTTCTACCGACTGAACTATGGAGGAATCCAATGTGGCGTGCATATTATAGATTTACTGGGGTTATGTCAATAGTTAATTATCGGAAATTCTTTGTTTGATTAATTTTTAACTTATTATCATTATTTAATTGTTAGGATAGTTTTAAATAGTTTCTTTTGTCTTAATAGTTGTTGTGGATGTGATCCAAGCTCCCCTTGAGGGATCATTTGTTTTAGTTCTCGATAATAATTGATCCAATATGGGAGAATCTGACCAGTGGTTAAATTCTTAAAGTTCATAGGATAAAGGTTGAAATAGTCTTTACCTGATTCATATTTAAAAGCATAAGTAATAAGTTGACTACAGTAAAATCCTTTCGCATCTGAACGAAAACTATGGTTATAGGGTAATCCTAAACAGTCTTGAACACGAATTAATGCATTTTTAATGACAACGTTATTGTTAATAGTTGCAACCCAATTATATTGAGCTGTTGCTAAAAAAGATTTAATAGGTTGCTTAATAACTCCATGTTTTGGGGTCGCTTCAATGACCAGATCGTTGCCAATATATAAGCCGACATGGTTTATTTGATTCATTATGTCGTTTGAATTCATCAAGGAACCAGAATGAGTAATTGCTTTATTAAACTCGCTTTGCTCATTCTGAGATTGAAAAATGATATCACCAACTTGCATCTTTATCGGTGTTTTCTTGCATGATAACGCCATAATGAAAACATAACACAAGTAGCAATGATAAACTTGAGCGCATCAACACCTACGAAAGGAAAATAACCTACTTGTAATGCTTCAGTAAGTGAAATATGTAAATAACCCATTAAATAAGTTACGCCAAATACAAAGATTAATTGATGGGCACAAGCAAAGGCGATCAATCCTAAAAGAAAGCGACGATCGTAACCTTTCTCGGCAGCAAATCCAGCAATATAAGCACTAAATGCATACCCATATAGATAACCAGCAGAAGGCGATACTAGTGCCATAAATCCACTGCTGCCATTGGCAAACAGTGGCAATCCCATTGCGCCTAAAAACAGGTATTGAAGTATGGCTAATGCACCGAGTTTACGACCTAAAAAAGCGCCAATTAGCAATACGGCTAATGATTGTAAAGTAAATGGCACAGGGTAGGTTGGAATACTTACATTAGCTGCTACACCTAACAGTAATGCGGAACTTGTTGTAGCCAAGAGCTTACGTTGCCATGAGGATAAATCAATCATTGTTGTGATAAATGTTGGATAATAAGACGTCATTTGTTTATTCATTGTTTTCTACCTTTAATACCTAAATCATAGCGTTATAATAGCGCAATGTTTTAAGTTGTAAACTATTTTTTATTTTAAAAGTTTACTTATATAATGGTTAAGGCGAGATCCATTATCACATTTTCATATAAAAAATGTGATAACAAAAGAAATAATGGATTGTTTAAACTAAATATGGGTTATTGTATTGCTCATTACCAAATGTGGACATAGGGCCATGTCCCGGCACAAAAATAAAATCTTCACCAAGTGGCAATAACTTGTTTTTAATTGACGAAATTAAATCAGAATGGTTACCACGTGGAAAATCTGTGCGTCCAATACTATTTTTAAAAAGTACATCACCGACAAATGCCAGTTTATCTTGCTTATTGATCAATACGATATGACCTGGTGTGTGTCCCGGACAAAATAGCACATCAAGGGTGATATTTCCTACTTGGATTTGATCCCCTTCTTTTAACCAACGATCGGGTAAAAAACTTTCGGTATAAGGAAAACCTAATTGCATAGATTGTTGTGGTAAGGCTGTAAATAAGAACTCATCTTCTTGACTAGGACCAAAGATTTTAACATCATAATGTTTCGCTAATTCAGTGGCGGCGCCCACATGATCTAAATGACCGTGTGTTAATAAAATCTGTTTGATATTAACCCCGAGCTTTTCAACCGCTTTCTTGAGTAATTCTGGCTCTCCACCGGGATCGATAAAAGCAGCCTCATTTGATTCGTTACACCAGATAATACTGCAATTTTCTTGAAAATCCGTAACTGGAATGATTTGATACTGAAACATAATCGTTATCTCCTTGTCGCTTAATGGCGAGCCGTTAAATTCTGACCATCTTGTTTTTTTAATTGAGCAAAAATCACGCTTGATAGCATAGTTACAATACCTAGTATAACAAAGGTTAATTGAAAAGCGTGAATAGTCGTTGTTGTTTTACCAAATAATCTTACCAATAAAGCACCAAAACCAGTACCAAAACTGATAGCTAACTGTTGATTGACAGCCATTAAACTATTACCACTACTTGTGCTTTCTCCTTGTAAATTGGCTAACGTTATACTGTTCATTGAAGTAAATTGCATTGAATTGATGCCTCCAATACAAAATAGCAAAACACCTAATATCAAAAGAGGAGTAGTTAAATTTAATAATGACATTAAAAGGATCAAAATTCCTGCTAAGATGGTATTTGCCATTAGTACAAAACGATAGCCTAAACGAGCAAGAATCCGAGTAATAAAAAACCTTGTACAAATCGATGCAATTGCCATTGGCATGAGCATCATTCCAGCAAAAATTGCCGAATAACCAAAACCAACTTGTAGAAATAAAGGAATAAGAAAAGGCACTCCAGAAATACCTAATCGACAGACTAAATTACCGATAATGCCTATTTTAAACGTTCGTATATCAAATAAAGAGAGAGGAAATAGAGGGGCTTGTTTCTTTTTTGCATAGCTGCGATAAATAAATAAAAAAACTAGACTAGTGACAGCAAGACCCAGCGGTAAATAATATTGTTGACCTTGATTTAAACATTCAACACTAAGGGTTGCACTAATAAAAGTGATAATGATAAAGATAAATCCAAATGAATCAAAAGGCATTCGTTTGCCTTTTATATTAGGCATATATTTTAAGCTAATCATTATCCCGACAATACCAATTGGTAAATTAATAAAAAAGATCCAGTGCCAACTTACCATATCTACAAGGTAGCCTCCTAAAACCGGTCCTAGTACTGGACCGATTAAACCTGGAATCGTTGCTGTGTTTAACGCGGCTAAGAACTCATTGCGTTTAAATGCTTTAATCAAAACTAAACGTGAAACAGGTACCATCATTGATCCGCCGACACCTTGAATAACCCGTGATATATCTAAAAAAAATAATGAATTGGACAAGGCACAAAGTAGTGATCCTAAGGTAAAAAGCGATACAGCCATTACAAAAATATTTCGTGTCCCGAATTGGTCCGATAAAAAGCCGCTTACTGGAATAAATAACGCTAATGTTATTGCATAACATATTACTGCTGATTGCATGTTTAGCGGTGATTCTTTGAGATCTTTAGCCATAGTTGGCAAAGCCGTATTTAAAATTGAGGTATCAAGTGATTGCATAAAAAATGCAAATGCAGCAATCCAAGGTAATATTCGATAAACAAAGGGTGGTAACTGGAATTCGCTATTCATTTTTTCAGCCTAAAATTGATTGTTATGCTGGAAGAGAAGGATCATAGTAAATCCTAAGGTTATACTCTCATATCGATTATTATTAAGTAAGAGAGTGAGTAAATGTTATTTTACAATATTCACAATTAATTGTTAGATTTTTTCTTATTTTTAACGGGTTTCCCTAAATAATAGGAATGAGAACAATTTGGATAAGATGCACTAACATATCCCAAACGGGAACTTCAACCGTTGTACCAACGAGTAAAAGAGTGGGAATTGGAGTAACCACTACACCGATAAGAGTTGAAACTGATGAGACAGTAACTGACAACGCCACATCACCTTTAGCTAGATAGATCATCACATTGGAGGCTGTACCGCTAGCTACGCTACCAACTAGAACCAGCCCGACTAATAACTCAGGTCGCATAGTAAGTAATTTAGATAAGATTAAAGCAGTGAATGGCATAACAATATAATGCAGTAAGATACAAATGATGACTGCCTTAGGTTTCGCCACCACTCTTTTAAAATCATTAATACTTAACGTTACTCCCATAGAAAACATTACAAACATCAATAAGTGTGATGTTTGTGGTCGAACTGGAAGGAATGCATTAGGTAATAAATAGGCAACTATTGCGCAAAGAATTGCCCATAACGGAAATAATCGAGTAAGCGAAATAATGGTTTGCACAAAAATACGACTACGGCGTTGAAACATAAAGCATCACCTTGTGTCTAATTAACCTATTAATAATTAAAAAGTTATTGATGTGCTTGGTTTTGAATTTTCATATTATTAATTCTGCTAAATAGCGTCAAGGTATTTGTTAGAATCGTTCTACATATTTGTTCTGAATCTTCAATACGTAATTGACAAAGAATATTAAATATATTGACAATGTTTTCAGGACGGTTTATTTGCCCTTGTCGACCGCTTAAAGGCATATCAGGGGCATCAGTTTCTAATACTAGGCTTTCGAGAGGTAACTTTGCAATGGCATGGCGTGTTTTATTTGCTCTAGCATAACTTATTACGCCACCTACACCAATATAATAGCCTAATTTGATAAATTGCATTGCTTGTTGATAGCTACCGGAAAAACCATGGATCACGCCACGACACGGTAAATTAGCTTGATGTAACTCATGATAAATTACATCATGAGTTTTACGTGAATGAATTAAAACGGGTAATTCATAGCGGTTAGCTAACGCCAGTTGAGCTCGAAAAAAAGTAAGTTGTTGTTGCCAATCTACGGAAATGTCATAACGGTCTAAGCCGATTTCGCCAATGGCAACTAATTTTTTAGGAGAAGTACTAATGATATCGGATAATTTTTCAAGATCAGTATGAGAATGTTGATAGATAGGATGCAAGCCCAGTGCGGCATAAAGTTCATCATATTGCTCAGTGAGTTGCAGAATTTGACTGAAATGATCTGCTGATATGGCAGGCATAATTAAACTGGCAATTTTAGCTTGTCGAATACAATTCATTGAGTTGTCTAACGCTGTCAAAAAAGCAGGAAAATTGAAATGACAGTGTGTATCTATGAACATAATGCCTCCTATTCTACTGTTACTTGATGTAATAAAATTGGCAATAAAAATTGCTTAGCAAAATCGATGATTTGTTCAACTTGTTCTTCAGTTAATTCAGGATACAAACGTTCATAGTAGCTGTCGCATTCTGATGATTGAAAAAGAATCCCTTGCCAAGTATTCATAAGCTGATTTTTAGCCCTATCACTATCAACAATTTCGCCTGTTTTTTTATTATAAGCAAAGGTTAACCAATTCCACGCACTTTGAATTGGCATTAATAACGGTTGATTGATGCCTTGCAAAAAACTTTCAACTAGTGGGGTTAAGTAAGTTAATGCCTCGTTGGCATCTAAATGCGAAAATCGCCATTCTTGATCATCACGACCATAAATGCGGCTTTGGCTATCAACTTTCTCACGGTATAAAATGCAATAAACCAAGTGATCTATCCATAATGAAATACCATCACGAATTGAAAGTTTTGATGGTCGCCAAGTTAAAATACCATCGGATTGCAAATGTGTTAGCCAACCTTGAAGTGGGTAATGTTGATTATTTACCTCAATTGTTATATTGACTTCCTCACTGGTCATCTCTAACCGTTCTTGACAGATTTTATCTGCTAAAGATTGCATAGCTTCGCTTTGCTCATCATAAATGATCTCACCAAAAGCGCCATCAGGCAGCTCACCAGTTAATCTTAATTGCTGATAAAGAACTTTTGAATCTTTAGATGTTTGAGTAATTAATTGATTTAAAATTTGCACATTGAGTTGATAACGTTTTAAGTTATCCAGATTAAAGTTTTCGGCATCAGGTAAAGTATCATCAAGATAACTGACATAAAAATTAAACCGTTTTTGCAAAAAAAACCGAATAGAGTGTTGAAAAAAACGTTTTAATTCATCAAGATTAATACAATCAATACTGATAGCTGGTATTTGACTAATGAATGTTTGGCTTTCTCCTTTTTTCAAGGCAGCCGGTAACCACTCATCGGCATAACTTTTCGGTTCTTGTAAAAAGTTTAAAGGATTAAATGGCGTTCTAGTGTGAAAAACTTTTAAAAAATCAATATTGTTTTCTGTGTTTTTTGTTGATTCACCATAATATTGAACAATATATTCCCAAAGTTCATCAACCAGTACGGATGGGTAACGTTCGCTATTATCTTTCATATCACGTCCGACATAACTGATATAGAGTTGATATTGAGTGGATAAAATGGCTTCTAAAAATAGATAACGATCATCAGTTCGACGACTGCGATCGCCTCGTCTTGGATATTTGGCAATTAAATCAAAATCCAGCGGTAGTGATGTTCTTGGGTAGTCGCCATCATTCATACCGAGCAAACAAACTACTTTAAATGGAATAGATCGCATAGGCATCATAGTACAAAAATTGATTTTACCGACTAAAAAACGATGTGCTAAGTGATTTTGTTCTAAACGAGCCTGCATTGCATCATGCAAAACAGTGATCGAAATAAGTTCGGTAAATTGAGCTGTTAGGCCACTATTAATTAATTGTTCCCATTCATCTTCTATCATTAATAAAAGAGCATCGCGTTGCTCATTATGCTTAAAAAAGTCATTAATTAGTTCAAGGCAATAACCTTGCCATTCAGATAATGGTTTGGCTTCATTTAGTATCATAAACCATTTACGAACAACTTTAATGAACTGAGCCAATTGACCGATAAGCTCAGCATCTAATCCTGTGGCACCATCATAAGGTAAAATTTGTTGCCAACCCCCTTGTTCACTATTCATGGTATAACCAAGCAATAATCGCTCAAGTCCGAATAGCCAACTGTGTGCACTTTCCAGACCAAAACGGATACCAGATTCGATAATCCATGTTCGCAATAAAATTAATTGTGATTCATTAATAGCAAAATTTTCAGCAATGGCGGGAATTTCCAGTAAATTAAATAGCTCTTCTGCAGTGAATCGACTATTGGGAAAGTTTAAAATAGCAAAAAATCCCTGAACGATTGGATCGATATTACGAGCCTTTTGGTCAGAAATCGTAAATGGTAAATAACGATCACCACTGGCATTACCGAATACGGCACGAATATAAGGTACATAGCGATCAATATCTGAAACCATCACAATACAATCGCGAAGTTCAATGTCAGGATTTGCATCAAAAACCGATAACAGATAATCGTATAATATTTCGACTTCACGTTGTTCGCTATGACAAATATGGAACGAAATGGATTTATCGGACATAGCGAGGTGTTTATTATTCGAATTATTATGATAAAGTTCTAAAATATCTTGCTGAATAGCGTGTAACAAGCAAGAGCGTTCTTGATCGACGAAGGCTTCAATATCTTGTTTACTATTAAATTCTTGTAATAAAAATAAATTGTCGCGACCTAATTTTCCCCACGAGGTTAATAATGGATTTGGGATCTTATCCGGTGTATTTAAAATGTCGGATAGCTGTTTTTCGACAATATCGCCCCAGTACCATTTACAAGGATTATTAAACATTAAATGTACATCAATATGTAGCCCTAGTGCTGATAGCAAGGAAAGATAAATAGGTGGTAGCGAGGTGATACCAAAAATAAAAATACGTTCGGGAAGCTGATTTAGTCGAGTGCTATCGAAATTATCATCTAACAAAATTTCTAGCATTTGTTGATAAATATTCGCACGGTGATAGGGCTGGCTAATTGCAATCAGTTGTCGCCATAATTCTGCTTGCCAAATTTCATCGGCATGATGATTGAGTTCGTCAACAGTTTGATTCGCTTCCCATTTTGCTAGCCAATCAGGACGATAAACCAAATATTGGTCAAATAAGCGGGCAATGCGGGTTGCTAACTGATAAAGCTTTCGATCTTGCTTATCAATATTAAGATAATGTTTAAGTGTGTTAAATTCGCCTTGCTCAATAATTTGTGGAAGTAAATAATACAAACGCCAAGTCATTGTCTCAATACTATAACTGTTTTCAACTGGCGCATCAGGCAATAAACTTTGATAAAGTTGCCAAATAAACTGGGTCGGAAAAAGAAAATCAACATTTGCTACTATACCCAGTTCATCTGCTAAAGCAATTTGCAACCATTGTCCCATACCTTGACTTTGCACCATCACAACATCGGGTGTAAAGATATCTTCTAATGGCTGTCTGCGCATCAATTCACTTAACAGTGTCTTGAGTAAATCAACTTGATTGGAATGGTAAATGGTAAACATGATCACATTAATGTTATATAAATTGACTCAAATTATCGCCGATAGCGACTAATAAATCTAGCACAGTAATTTTAAACAATTAGATTATAAATATCACATAGTATGATAGATTTTTGTCAAAACGTTTTAGCAAGAAAATAAAGAAAGATATTAATAATATATAATGAGTTATATTAATCAAACGTTTGTGTATAACATTTCATTTTATATTAAATTATATAAGGGCTTTAACAAAAATGGCAATATTCTCTTAAGCCTCTTAAGCAAATACACTATGGCTCATGCCAATTTATGCTTTTACTAAGTGTTTAAGCTGGTTATCATAGCTTAACATGATATTTTTGGGTGCCAAATCGCACTAAAAGCTTCAACTCTTCTATTAACATATAGACAAATCAAGACTATTGCCGATTCGTTTTGATTGTATTTAGCGAAATAACGATTATTCAAATAAATATAAATGTATCCTTGAAAAATATTTGCAGAATCTGGCATAGACATTTGCTGTAGTGTATTAGACAGGGGGGGATAAGCGAATAAAAGTTTTAATATAATGGGTCTCTTTTGGATCGTTTATCAATCGCATAATAGCGTAGAATCATCCTGAGGTTTGCGGTATATTTGATATTTAATCAATAAATTTATATGGTTATATATGGGTAGTCATGATTTGTTAAAGAGATAAAAATTGGTAATACAAGTAGCGAATGATAATAAACTGATTTTCAGTGATTGTTATTTTGACTGGGTTAATTTTATTGCTTTAAAAAGTGTAATAAAATAGAAGGTTACATCAATAAGATGTAACCTTCTATTTTATGCTAACACAGTAAAAAGCTAATTATTGCCCTATGCGGCGTGTTAATTCGATAACGCGAATTTTTGCCAAAGCTTTTGATAACTCTGCTGATGCTTGAGCAAATGACATATCATCACTTGGATGATTAATATGTTCTTGCGCTTGTCTTACTGCTTCTTGTGCTCTTGCTTCATCTAAGTCTTCACCGCGGATTGCGGTATCAGCTAAGATTGTCACAATATTCGGTTGAACTTCTAATACGCCACCAGAAAGGTAGATAAACTCTTCTTCACCATTTGCTTTGACAATGCCTACCATACCCGGTTTAATCATGGTAAGTAGGGGAGTGTGACCAGGGTAGATCCCAAGTTCACCTTCTTGACCTGTGACTCTGATTCGCTGAACATCACCTGAAAATAGGTGAGATTCAGCACTAACAACTTCTAATTGATAGGAAGTTAGTGCCATAATACTATCTCCGTTCAATGAATCTCTTATAGAGATTTCGCTTTCTCAATTACTTCGTCGATTGAACCAACCATATAGAATGCTTGTTCCGGAATGTGATCATAATCGCCATTCATAATTCCTTTAAAGGCACTGATGGTATCTTTCAATGGTACATATTTACCTGGTGAGCCTGTAAATACTTCCGCCACGAAAAATGGTTGAGATAAGAAGCGTTGAATTTTACGTGCACGAGCAACGGTTAATTTATCGTCTTCTGATAATTCGTCCATACCAAGAATTGCAATGATATCTTTTAATTCTTGGTAGCGTTGTAAAATTGACTGAACGCCACGAGCACAATCATAGTGTTCTTGACCAACAACTAATGGATCTAACTGACGACTGGTTGAATCTAATGGATCCACCGCAGGGTAGATACCTAATGAGGCAATTTGACGACTCAATACGATCGTTGCATCCAAGTGAGCAAAAGTTGTTGCTGGTGATGGGTCAGTCAGGTCATCGGCTGGCACGTATACCGCTTGAATTGAAGTGATTGAACCTGTTTTAGTTGAAGTAATGCGCTCTTGTAGCAAGCCCATCTCTTCTGCTAATGTTGGTTGGTAACCTACCGCTGAAGGCATACGACCTAATAGCGCAGATACTTCAGTACCAGCTAAGGTATAACGGTAAATATTATCGATGAATAGAAGAACATCTTTCCCTTCATCACGGAATTTCTCAGCCATGGTTAAGCCCGTTAACGCTACACGTAAACGGTTTCCAGGTGGCTCATTCATTTGACCATATACTAACGATACTTTATCAAGTACGTTTGATTCTTTCATTTCGTGATAGAAGTCATTACCTTCACGAGTACGTTCACCTACCCCGGTAAATACTGAGTAGCCTGAATGTTCGATAGCGATGTTACGGATTAATTCCATCATGTTAACAGTTTTACCAACACCTGCACCACCGAACAGACCAACTTTACCACCTTTAGCAAATGGACAAATTAAGTCGATAACTTTGATACCCGTTTCCAGTAATTCAGTCGAGTTAGCTAGTTCTTCATAAGTTGGTGCTGCTCGGTGAATTGCCCAACGCTCTTCTTCACCAATTGGACCTGCTTTATCAACAGGATCACCTAGTACGTTCATTATACGACCAAGTGTTTTAGTACCGACGGGTACTTCGATGCCGTGACCTGTATTTACTACTTTAAGTCCACGTCTTAAACCATCAGATGATCCCATTGCGATACAACAAACAACACCACCACCTAATTGTTGTTGAACTTCCAGAACTAATTTTTCAGCGCCGGTTTCTACTTCTAATGCATCATATACCTTTGGTACTGCATCTTCTGGGAATTCGACATCAACCACCGCACCGATGATCTGGACAATCTTTCCAGTAGCCATTTTTAATCCTCTACGTCTTTTTCTTAACTATAAGCCAATATTTAGCACTAACCTGAAACAGCGGCTGCACCGGATACAATATCAATCAATTCATTTGTGATCGCACCTTGACGTGCTTTATTGTACACAATTTGTAATTCATTAATTAAGTTTGCACCGTTATCTGTTGCTGCTTTCATGGCCACCATTCTTGCCGCTTGTTCACTCGCTAGATTGTCAACCACAGCTTGATAGACTTGTGATTCAATATAACGACGTAAAATCACATCTAATAGTGATTTAGCATCAGGCTCATAAATATAATCCCATGATGAAGCTTTGAGCGCTTTATCTTCTGATTGCGGTAATGGTAATAATTGCTGTATTGTTGGTTTTTGTGACATGGTATTAATAAATTTATTCGTAACAATATATAATTTATCAATTTTGCCATTGTCATATGCCTCAAGCATTGTTTTTACCGGTCCAATTAAATCGGATAAAGTTGGTTCGTCACCCAAATTCGTGACTTGCGTTAAGATGTTTGTTTTTACTGATGAAAAAAATGAAACACCTCGAGAACCAATCAAAGCAACATCAGCTTCAACATTTTTTTCCTGCCATGCTGACATATCAGCAATGACAGTTTTGAAAAGATTGATATTTAAACCACCGCATAAACCACGATCAGTTGAAATGATAAGATAGCCAACTCGCTTTACATCTCTTTCTTCTAAATAAGGATGTTTGGCGCCTATCTGAGCTAACGCTAAATGTCCAATTACTTCTCGAATCATCTCAGCATATGGACGACTTGCGGCCATTCTATCTTGTGTTTTACGCATTTTAGAATTGGCAACCATTTCCATTGCTTTAGTAATCTTTTGCGTACTTTGGATACTGGCAATTTTTGTTCTAATTTCTTTTGCATTAGCCATTTTTTACCTCACCCTTACCAAGTTTGAGTTGATTTAAAGCTTTCAAGTATTGCTTTTAATTTACTTTCAATCTCATCATTGTAATTACCCGTTTCGTCGATTTGTGTGACAAAATCCGCATATTGACTGTGGGCATAAGCAAGCAGTGCTGCTTCAAAAGGTAATACTTTAGCAAGTTCTACATCTTCAAGGTAACCACGCTCAGCAGCGTAAAGTACAATTGATTGCTCTGCAACAGTCATAGGCGAATATTGCTTTTGTTTCAATAGTTCAGTTACTTTTTCACCATGACTTAATTGGTTTCTTGTTGCTTCATCTAAGTCAGAAGCAAACTGTGAGAACGCAGCCAGTTCACGATATTGTGCAAGTGCTGTACGAATACCGCCTGATAATTTTTTCATTATCTTAGTTTGTGCAGCACCACCAACACGAGAAACCGAAATACCTGGGTTAACTGCAGGACGAATACCTGAGTTAAATAGGCTGGTTTCAAGGAATATCTGACCATCTGTAATCGAAATTACGTTAGTTGGTACGAATGCAGAAACGTCACCCGCTTGAGTTTCGATAATTGGTAACGCAGTTAATGAACCGGTTTTACCTTTTACTTCGCCTTTAGTGAACTCTTCAACATAAGCCTCGTTAACACGAGCTGCACGTTCAAGTAAACGTGAATGAAGATAGAACACATCACCAGGATACGCTTCACGTCCAGGTGGGCGACGAAGTAGTAATGAAATTTGACGATAAGCAACGGCTTGTTTAGATAAATCATCATAAACAATTAATGCGTCTTGTCCACGGTCACGGAAGTATTCTCCCATAGCACAACCAGCGTAAGGCGCTAAATATTGTAATGCGGCTGATTCAGACGCTGAAGCGACAACAACGATTGTATTTTTAAGTGCACCATGTTCTTCAAGTTTACGTACTACGTTTGCAATAGTTGACTGTTTTTGACCTATTGCGACATAGATACATTTTACACCTGAATCACGCTGGTTAATAATTGCATCGATTGCTAATGCTGTTTTACCTGTTTGACGGTCACCGATAATAAGTTCACGCTGACCACGACCAATTGGAATCATTGAGTCAACCGCTTTATAACCAGTTTGTAACGCTTGGTCAACAGATTGACGATCGATAACGCCTGGAGCAACAACTTCTACAGGTGAGAAACCGTCATGTTGAATAGAACCTTTTCCATCAATTGGTTCACCAAGTGTATTGATAACACGACCTAATAAGCCATCACCCACTGGTACCTGTAAAATGCGACCAGTACATTGCACTTTCATCCCTTCCGATAAGTCTTCGTATGGTCCCATAACCACCGCACCGACTGAATCTCGTTCTAGGTTTAATGCCATTGCATATCGATTACCAGGTAATGCAATCATTTCGCCTTGCATTACATCGGTTAATCCGTGAATTCGAAGAATACCATCACTAACTGAGATGATCGTTCCTTCATTGTGAGCATCACTCACAATATTGAACTGAGCTATCCGCTCTTTAATTAGTTCACTTATTTCAGTTGAATTTAGCTGCATTATCAGTCCCCTTAAGACTGTAGAGCGTCATTTAAACGATTTAAACGCCCTCTGATACTACTATCAATAACCATATCGCCCGTACGAATAATAAAACCAGAAATGAGCGATTTATCAATATGACATTTTAGTTTTACTTTTCGTGATAAACGTTTTTCGACAGCGATAGAAATTTTATTAAGTTGTTCACTAGTTAATTCACTAGCTGAAATGACATCCACATCTGCTTGAGCTTCTTTATCTAAACAATATTGTTCAAATAAAGTTAACACTTCAGGAAGAAGCGATAATCGTTTGTTTTCAGCCATCACTTTAATAAAATTAGTGCTAAACTCATCCAATACATCTTTACAGATGTTGATGAGTAAATTAGCCACCAAATCAGTTTTCATATCAGATGTTAGAATACTTCTTATTTGTGCATTTTTGCTTACTTGAGAAGTTAATACCAACATTTTATGCCATGATTCGATGCTGTTTTTTTCTACCGCAAAATCAAAAGCGGCTTTAGCATAAGGGCGAGCAATTGTAATTAAGTCAGTCATTGCTCTGTTCTCCTTACAGTTCAGCTACGAGTTTATCAATGATGTCGCTATTTGCGGCTTCATTAACAGAACGTTCAATAATTTTTTCTGCACCGGCAATAGCGAGTGTAGCGACTTGTTGTTTAAGCTCTTCTCTAGCGCGTTTGCGTTCAGCTTCTACTTCGGCAAGTCCTTGAGCAACAATACGTTCTTTCTCGCGAATCGCTTCTTGTTGAGCTTCTTCAAGAATGATAGCTTTACGTTTATTTGCTTGCTCAATAATTGCATTAGCCTCTACCTTAGCCTGTTGCATTATGTCAGATGTATTTGCTTTGGCTAATTCCAAATCTTTTTTTGCTGTTTCTGCTGAAGCAAGACCTTCTGCTATTTCTTTTTGGCGTTTTTCAATCGCATTAATAACAGGTGGCCAAATAAACTTCATGCAGAACCAAACAAACAATACAAATGTAATTGCTTGGCCGAGGAGAGTTGCGTTCATATTCATGAGACGATTCCTCTTAAAAATTTATTAACCGGCAACAGCAAAAATAACATAAAGTGCAATACCCACACAGATCATTGGGATCGCATCAACTAAGCCCATAACGATAAAGAATTGGGTACGTAACATAGGCATTAATTCAGGTTGACGAGCAGCACCTTCAAGGAATTTACCACCTAGTAATCCAATACCAACTGCACCACCAATTGCAGCTAATCCCATCATTATGCCTGCGGCTACAAATAACATACTATCCATTATATACTCCAGTTTATTATCAAAAAAATAGTGAAATTAGTGATCTTCCGTTGCCGATGCCATTGCTAAATAGACGATCGTCAACACCATAAAAATAAAAGCTTGTAACGTAATAATTAAAATATGGAATATGGCCCAAGGTAATGACAGTATCCATTGTGACCACCAAGGTAATAGTGCAGCAATTAAGATAAAAATAAGTTCACCTGCATACATATTACCGAAAAGTCGAAGTCCTAGAGAAACAGGTTTAGCTAATAAGCTAACAAGTTCAAGGATTAAATTGATTGGTGCAAATGCCCAATGATTAAAAGGATGAAGTGTATATTCTTTAATAAATCCAGAAATACCTTTGTATTTAATTGAATAGATTATAATAAGAATAAATACGCCTAATGACATTGACATTGTGATACTAACATCTGCAGAAGGAACGACTCTTAAATGAGAAATACCTAAATATTGCGCTGCGTAAGGTAAAAAATCTACTGGAATGAGATCCATTAAATTCATCAAGAACACCCAAGTAAACACTGTTAGGGCTAACGGTGCAATGAGTTTATTTTGACCAGTGAACATGTCTTTGACAGTGTTATTAACAAATTCGAAGAGTATTTCTACTGCACATTGCAATTTACTCGGTACACCACTGGTCGCTTTTTTAGCTACACAATGGAATATCCATAAAAAGATAATACCTAGTACAATTGAAAAGAACAACGAATCCAGATTAAAGGTCCAAAAACCAGAACCTACTTGCAAGTTCTCAAGATGATGCTTGATATAAGCTTGTGGTGAAGCTGGAGAGGAAACTGACATAAAACCCTCTTACCTTATTTCTAAAATTTAAAAATACTGCCTATATTCTTTTTTGATAAAGGTATAAGCAATCGCTTGTAATAATCCGAAGCTTCTATTTTAAACCTAATTGCCTATAATAAGTCAACCTTTGATTAACAAAATTAAGAATTTAGACACTTTTTACTAAATTTGTGTAAAGAATAGCAACTTCTCGTGTTACTTTATTAGAAATAATCCCCTATTAATTGTCACATTAATGGGGATTAATTAACCTAATTTGATGCTTTAACTGCTTCAGAAATTTGTTCTGCTAGTTTCTGTACTTCCGCAGAATTACTACCTTCTACCATGACGCGAATGAGTGGTTCTGTTCCTGATTTTCGAATCAAAACACGCCCATGAATACCAAGTTGTTTTTCGGCTTGTTTAATGGCTAATTTGACATTAGAATTTGTTAATGGATCGTGTTTGCCAGAAAATCGTACATTAATTAATATTTGTGGCAACATAGTCATACCACTACATAAATCCGCCAATGACATGTCATTACGCACCATAGCAGCTAAAACTTGTAGACCAGCAATGATACCATCACCAGTGGTGGTTTTATCTAACAATAAAACATGACCAGAATTTTCAGCACCTAAACGCCAATTTTTTTCAAGCATTTTTTCAAGTACATAACGGTCACCAACTTTAGCGCGAACAAATTGAATGCCCAAATTTTTAAGCGCGATTTCAAGTCCTATATTACTCATTAATGTGCCAACAACCCCCCCTTTTAGTTGACCTTGTCTTAAGGCTTCACGGGCAATAATGTAAATAATTAAATCACCATCAATTTTATTGCCTTTATGATCGACCATAATAATGCGATCACCATCTCCATCAAGAGCAAAGCCTAAGTCAGCTTTTTCTTCAAGAACACTTTTGGTTAATGCCTTTACATCAGTAGCACCACAGTTTTCATTAATATTGACACCATCGGGTTCACAGCCAATCTTTATCACATTTGCACCAAGTTCACGTAAAACTTTAGGGGCGATATGATAAGTGGCACCGTTAGCACAATCGACGACTATTTTTAATCCAGCTAAACTTAAATCATGATCAAAGGTGCTTTTACAAAATTCGATATAACGGCCTGCTGCATCGGTAATGCGGCTTGCACGTCCGAGTTGTTTGGATTCAACGCAGTCGATCTCTTTTTCAAGTTGAGCTTCAATTTCTGATTCGATTGCATCATCAAGTTTCTTCCCCTCGGTTGAAAAAAATTTAATACCATTATCATAAAAGGGGTTATGCGATGCCGAAATCACTACACCAGCATCAGCTCGAAATGTTCGTGTTAAATAGGCAATAGCTGGGGTTGGCATGGGACCAGTAAATGCAGTAGCAACACCAGCCGAAGCAAATCCTGCTTCAAGAGCTGATTCAAGCATGTAACCTGAAATACGCGTATCTTTACCAATTAATACTTTTTTAACCCCATCTTTGGCAAGTATACGACCTGCAGCCCACCCTAGCTTAAGCGCAAAATCCGGTGTGATGGGGTATTCTCCAACTTTTCCTCGAATCCCATCTGTTCCAAAATATTTTCGATTAGACATTTTATTCCCTCACACTAAATTTTATTTTGGTCTGCTTTTAACTATAAGATTATTATTTATAAATCATTTTAACTAGACGCAGTATGTATGAACTTTTTGTAAAAAAGTTTGAGGTTGACTATACGTTTTAGTATAAAATCATTCCCGATTATCATTAGCAAATTTAAGTAAAACCTGACTTTCTTTAATAAAGCGTTGGGCGTAATTACCAAACCACTCAGTGACGTTATTAAAATTCTCAATAAATTTTTCTTTGTTACGTTGCTCAATTAATTCAACCATTTCTCCGAAACATTGGTAATAATGTTTGATCAACTCAATATTTTCGTCAGATGCCATAATAATATCGGCATAAAGTACTGGATCTTGCGCAAACAATCGACCAACCATCATTAATTCTAGGCGATAAATAGGAGAAGATAGAGCAATCAATTGTTCTAAATCGGCTTGTTCCCGCTGCATATTCACGCCATATGAAAAAGAGGTAAAATGGCGTAAAGCTTGAATAAATGACATGCATTTATCATGCTCTTTAGCATCAATTGCACATAAATTGGCTCCCCAAATACGCATTTGTTCAATTAACCATACATATTTAGCTGGTTCACGCCCTTCACAATAGACAATAATCTGTTTTGCTAAATTCGGCACATCAGGACCAAACATCGGATGCAGCCCAACAACAGGACCGGAATGCTTTTTGAGCATAGCCTCCAGGGGTTTAACTTTTATAGACGTGAAATCGGTTAAAATACAATCCTTAGGCAGTTGCGGTAATTGATCGATGATTTCGCATGTTTTGTTAATTGGTACTGTCACAATCACTGCTGCGGCATCAGCAACCACTTCAGCTGCTTGATGCATGGTTTTAGAACCTAAGGTTTTAACATGGTAACCAGATAAAGTGAATAGACGGGTAAACAATCTACCCATTTGTCCATTACCTCCAACGATAACAATAGAACCTTGACCGGTATAGACCTTTTTAAAACCTTTGTTATTTTCACTGATGTATGATTCACGCATTAAACGGCGTAATATATCTTCAATTAAAGAAGGTGAAACGCCAATATTTTCAGCCTCTTGTCTTCTTTGGGCTAACATTTCTGCTTCACGCTTGGGATCGTAAATCGGAATACCGTGTTTGCTTTTTACATCGCCAACTTTGGCAACTAATGATAATCTTTTATTAATTAGAGATAAAATTGATTGATCGATTTCATCGATTTTATCGCGTAAGGCAAGTAATTCCGTAGACATATTCGGTTATTCCTTTTCTCACAAATGATAACTGTTACTATAATAGCTTAACAGTATAACGTATTTTTGGTAGGATGGGACTATTGCAACCTTAATTCCAATATAATAAATTTATCATGAAAGTTATTTCTTTTAATATTAATAGCCTTCGGGCTCGAATACATCAATTAGCCGCCATTATCGACCAGCATCAACCGGATGTGATAGGTTTGCAAGAAACCAAAGTTCATAATGATCAGTTTCCAGTTGAAGAACTGGAACAGTTTGGTTATTACTTAAACTATCATGGGCAAAAAGGGCATTATGGTGTGGCACTGTTAACTAAGCAAAAGCCCCTTTCGGTTCAATGTGGTTTTTCAACGGATAGCGATGATGCACAATGCCGATTAATTATGGCTCAGTTAGCAACCAGACAAGGTAATTTAACGGTGATTAATGGTTATTTTCCGCAAGGAGAAAGTCTGCATCATGAAATCAAATACCCTGCAAAACGTAAATTTTATCAAGATCTGATTCATCATTTAAAGCAACAGCAATTGAGTGATCAGCTCTGCTTAATTATGGGCGATATGAATATTAGCCCAACCGATTTGGATATCGGCATTTCAGACGATAGCCGTAAACGTTGGTTACGTACTGGTAAATGTTCATTTTTACCTGAAGAGCGGGATTGGATGAACAATTTACTGTCGCTTGGGTTTACAGATACTTATCGTAATGAACATCCAACAAAGCAGGAATATTCCTGGTTTGATTATCGTTCTAAGGGATTTGATACCCATACTGGATTAAGAATTGATTTGATTTTAGCAAGTGAAAAGCTGATGGCATATTGTCAACAAACAGGCATTGATTACAATATTCGCGCCATGGAAAAACCGTCTGATCATGCGCCAATTTGGGCACAATTTGATTTAGCTTAAAATAGGTAACTGTATCATAACAACAGAGGAAGACTATGCAGCACAATAGTTCGATTTTATCGGTTAAAGATCTTAATCAAATGGTGAAAGATCTTCTTTCTGATGCGATTGGTCAAATTTGGCTGATGGGCGAAATTTCTAATTTTTCTCGTCCAGCTTCTGGGCATTGGTATTTCACGTTAAAAGATGATACAGCTCAAGTTCGTTGTGCCATGTTTCGCAATAGCAATTTCCGTGCTGGCTTTACACCACAAAATGGTCAGCAGGTATTGGTTAGAGCTACAGTTACACTCTATGAGGCACGCGGTGAATATCAACTTGTTATTGATAAAATCCAACCCGCTGGCGCAGGATTGTTACAACAAAAGTTTGAACAATTAAAACAAAAATTATTTGAAGAAGGTTTATTTGATTCTATTTATAAACAGTCATTGCCTGAAAATATTCGTACTGTTGGCATTGTTACCTCTTCAACTGGAGCGGCATTACATGATATTTGTCAGATCTTAAAACGTCGTGATCCAAGTTTGCATTTAATTATTTATCCAACGCAAGTACAAGGTACAGAAGCTGCTGCGCAAATCGCTAAAATGATTCAAATTGCCAATGTTCGTCAAGAATGTGATGTGTTAATTGTCGGTCGAGGTGGTGGTTCACTCGAAGATTTATGGTCATTTAATGAAGAAGTGGTCGCAAGAGCAATTTTTGCCAGCCAATTGCCAATTGTCAGTGCCGTTGGACATGAAATTGATTTTACCATTGCCGATTTTGTTGCAGATGTCAGAGCAGCAACTCCCTCAGCTGCAGCTGAATTGGTCAGTCGCGATAATTTGGAGCAAATTAGGCGTATTCAAGTTCAAGAGCAGCATTTATCTATGGCAATGGATTATTATTTAACACGACGCCGTGAAATGCTCAATAAGTGGCGTCACCAATTACATACCCAACATCCACAAGCTAAACTAGCAAAAAAGTTAAATCGATTACTTTCTTACCAGCATGCTTTATATGAAAATATGCAGCAATATTTACTCAAACAGTCAAATTGCCATAATTTTTTAGATAAACAACTATTACGGCTATCACCACAAAATAATATTATCTACTTGAGTCAGCTAATTCGCCAAAAACGTCAGCAAATTGTTAATTTAATTCATCAAAAAATAACTCAGTCACGACATCAATTTATTTTGCAAACTTCACAACTTAATAGTGTCAGTCCACTTGGGACATTAGAAAGAGGATACTCTATAACGACCAATCAACAAAATACCGTTGTGCGTCATGTTGAACAAGTAAACGAAGGTGAGCTTATCACAACCCGATTAGTTAGTGGTCACTTAACTAGTAAAATTGTTGATATACAAAAATAAAGATAATTATTAGTGCAATTTTTAAATGACGATTGATTTAATGGTCATTTATTGAAAATAATAAATACAAATGGAAATGATTATTTTTATTGGTCTCATTTCGAGATATGAATTATATAATAAGTTAAATTAAATTTGAATATTCAAACGTTTGATAGAATTGTACCCCAAGCAGTATTAACTATATAATATTGTTGATATTAACTTTAAAAATATAAAGAGAAAAAACCAATTATGCATCACCCCATAGGAATTGATTTAGGTACTACCAATAGTTTAATTTGTGTCTGGCAAGATGGTAAGCCAATACTTATTCCCAATTCAATAGGAGAAATTATCACTCCATCAGTTGTAAGTATTGATGAAGATGATTCTATTTTAGTTGGGCGTGCAGCTTTATCCCGTTTAACTACTCATCCAAATAGAACGGCAGCAGCATTCAAACGTTTTCTAGGCTCTAATAAAGTATTTGAATTGGATGACAAGAAATTTACACCAACTGAACTTTCTGCCATGGTGCTAAAATCACTTAAAGCCGATGCCGAAGCTTATTTAAACCAAGAAATACACGATGTCGTGATTTCTGTTCCTGCTTATTTTAATGATGAACAACGCAAACAAACACGTTTTGCCGCAGAATTAGCGGGTTTAAATGCAGTACGTTTAATCAATGAGCCAACCGCAGCAGCTATGGCGTATGGGTTACATGAAGAGCAATCAGGTAATACTCTCGTTTTTGACTTAGGTGGTGGTACCTTTGATGTGACTGTACTGGAGTATGCTTTGCCAATTATTGAAGTACATGCATCTGCTGGAGACAACTATTTAGGTGGTGAAGATTTTACTGATGAACTGGTTAAGGCCTGCTTAAATGAGTGGAATCTTAAACAGAAAGATATTCCTGTTGATGACTATGCACGTTTATTGGATTTAGCGGAGCAACTAAAATGTAAATTAAACAGAGATGAATTGCACAAATTAACTTGGTTTTGGCAAGATAAGCAGTGGCAATTTTCCTTAAATGAAAACCGAGCCAAAACGCTATGGTTACCACTTCTTAATCGTTTGCGTGCGCCTATTGAACAAGCTTTAAATGATGCACGTTTAAAGACTAATCAGCTTGAGCATATTGTGTTGGTAGGTGGCTCATCGCAACTCGGTGTAGTGCGTGAATTGGTAACGAAGTTGTTTGGAAAATTACCTTATCGCCATATTAATCCTACCACGATTGTGGCCCAAGGCGCTGCTGTTCAAGCTGCTTGTCGATTACGTAATGCAGATATTGAAGAGGTTATTTTAACGGATGTATGTCCTTATACATTAGGTATTGAAAGTAGTTCAGGTAATGTGGACGGATTATTTGCACCAATTATAGAACGCAATACCATTGTTCCAACCTCGAAAGTAAAAACTTTTTACACGGTGCACCCGCAACAGAAAATTATTGGTATTTCGGTTTATCAAGGCGAAAGCCCACGCGTAGAAAATAATGTATTGATTGATCAGTTTGATGTGTTGGTAACCCCGATGGAGAAAACACAAGGTATTGATGTGCGTTTTAGTTATGATTTGAATGGTTTGTTAGAAGTTGATGTAGTTGAACTTGAAACAGGCATTCAACATGGAAAAGTTATTGATCATAGCCCAATAGGATTAACTGATGAACAAAGACAAGAGAGCCATGAACGGCTAAAATCGCTCAAAGTTCATCCCCGTGATGAGATGCCAAATCGGACTTTATTAGCAAGGTTAGAACGAGCATGGGCGCAATCATTAGGTGATGAAAGAGCATTAATTGGGTCGTATATTGAAGCTTTTATTGAGGTGTTAAATCAGCAAAATTCAGAAGAAATTAGTGAAATGCGCTATGAAATTGAAGTAAATCTAAAAGAGCTCAATCGATAACCACTATAGATTTTTATCAGACGATTTTCCCCTTTTTATACGAACTAAAAAAGGGGATTTTATACCGCTTACTTTTCCTTAATGGTTTTTTTTATTGGTGGTCCAAAGCGATTGGTTTTTTTGAATTCTGGAAACCAACATGGTAATAATAATAGTGGTAGCTTAAGTGTTGTTGTAACAAAATATAAAGGTTGTCCTTTATCAGTATCATTGATACGTCGTTTGATAGCAAAAATAGTATTCATTGCTATCAATGTCAAAATGACACAACTTGTTATATTGTCTAAATCATTTTTACTTAAAAACGTAACCATTTTAATAGATAAGATTAATTGCACGATAAAGCCTATTATATTTGTGCGCCCATTCCAACGCCAAAACTGCCACCATCTATTTGAGGGTAGGGATTGTGAATCAAGCCATTTTTTATTTTCAGTATCTTTTGCCAAAAGTAATGCTGCACAGAGTCGTAAAACTAAATCGTTATCGCTATCATTTTTAAATTCATCTAACAATTTTAGTTCATCATCATCACATACGCCGTATTGATTGGATAAGCGTTTAGCAAGTGATGCGAACTCGTTAAATTGCTTGGTATTGTGATATCTGTTTTTATTAATCGTAAAAGGATATCTCCAATTATCTTTTAAAGAGTTAGCTACCTTTTGTAGATCTTTATTGTTACCAACCAGTTTTTGTAACGTGTGATCTAATTTGGTTTTTTGTTCAGGTTTGTTTAATACAATCAGGTATAGCAATATCAAATAAGCTGGATTTTTTTTAGCTAATTTCTGTGCCCATAATTGTTCTATTTTTTGTTCTATATCATTAAAATCGATATAGTCTGGATCATCAATAAACCATTCTATTGAATCTGGATAATTGTTTAAAATACAATTAACTAGATCACTATCATTATCAATTAGGTTGTAAAGTTCAGATTGATTGTGCCAATTGCCATGTTTAAATATCTCTATTAATGGTTTAAGTTTATCATCCTCCTCCATAGTAAAATGATCATTTTTTTGTCGAATATAAATAGCGACATTTGTCGGATCGTTAACAATAGCATAAACTAATAAACAATGATAAAACCATTGCCAATACGCATTTTTGTTATTCATTCTTGTTGATGCATCTGGCGGTTCGGGTAGCAAATAATATTCCATGAATTCTAAAAATATAGCCCAATCAAACATTTCCATATTTGAATAATGAAAGCTATGATATAAATGTAATTTAGCAATATCGGGGATCGCTTGGAATCTATCTAGCCATAAGCGACCATATAAAACCAGCTCACCATTTTCATTTGGATCGAATTTTTTAGGTAACTGGGCATTTTTATCCTTATCAAATAACCATGCTTTAAATTCTTGTATTGGTGAGAGTTGTTTGAGCCATGTTAGATGTTGTCGTGCCTGTCGTTGTAAATGATGCAGAATAAATTGTTCAAAAGGATCATTGCTTTGATCATCTAAAATTTCTTGTAATAATATTTCGTTACCATGGCGCAACATCACAGCATGCCGATATAATCGATATAATCGACTCGAACCGTCATCGCGTAACAATATCGATAGAATTTGTCGATAACTCCAATTTACGCTTAAACTCCAATTAACAAAATCAACAATTTCTTTTGGGTAACTGTCGATATCATCGAGTCCAGCTAATCGTGCTGTTGTGGCAGTAGTTAATTGCGGAATTGTGTGTAAATAAATTTCTGTTTTATCGGTGGCAGCACAATGACTTTTATTTAATGCCATAATTAATAGAGGGAAGTAATCTTTTTTAAAGTAGACGCACCAACCCGCGATCCAACTTTCTGCTTTTTCTCGATAATGCCCAGAATAATACAAGTCTAACCAGGATTGTAAGGCATTGTGTTTGTCTTCAAGCAAAGTATACTGAATAGCGGCTATATATTTCCAATCGATGATGGTTTGTTCATTTTGATCGTTTCCGGCAATACATTTTAAAGCATAATCCAAAATAAATTGATTTTTCATGTTTGCTTCACTATGCCAAAAAGCAAATTCAAGCATTAAATTTTTATCATCAGGAAGATAAATGACAGTATCTTGGGATAAGAACATATAAACATCGTCGGGTCTACGTTCCCAAAAAAACCATTTGATAGAATAAATATAATCAATAGTAGCATTTTGTAATGCTTTATTGGTTGTTGGTAGACAGGTGTAATCAAATAAATCGCCATGATCGATATGATTTAAGTAACTATCATATAGTTGAGATTCATCAGTAAACTGAGTCATTAATTGCTGACGCCAGCGTAAATTATCGGCTAGAATCTTAACACATGACTCTGAAATATTGGTTGTTTCATAGCTTAACGTTAATAATCGCCACTTGACTGAATCAATAACCGACATTGGGTAATCATAAAATGAAGCAATAAATTTTTGCCATTCATCTCTTTTATAACAACGCAGGGGATCTTCTAATAGAGCTTGGTAAGCTTGGTAAATTTCATTTGCTTGAATTTGTTCTTCTGTTAGTTGTAATAAAGACTCTTGTTCGGATTGTTGGGTTGCTGCATCAATAGCTGTTTCAGGTGAATTTGCATAATTTATTGCTGCTTCATAAGCCTCGCGCAATGCTTTAAATCCATTAGGATCCGTTTCTGGATGATATAATGGCAGCTTTGCACGATACGATTGACGAATAATCGCAGTATCCGTAGTGGGTTTGATGCCTAATATTTGCCAAAAATTTGTATTCATGACCAATCATACTCCCTTAAAGATTCTGGTTTTTCGCGTTCTTTAATATCAATGTACCAAGGTAGACGATTGCAAGGCGAATCTTCGTCGCTAATTAATATTTTCATGGTACGCGTTTGCGATGCTCTGGTTAATTCACAACGTAAAGCTTCAAGATTTTCTTTGTTGTTAAATGATTCCCAAAATTGAAAACCAACGGACCAACCAGCAAAGTAGTTACGCCAGGATTTATAAAAATATTGAGAACGAGCAGCAATTTTTGTAAGAATCCATAGCGCTTCTTCTTCGGTAATATATTTGTTGGTCGTGCCATTTCGTAGTATATATGCCATACGTGCATAATCCCAACTACGAATGCCACCAATACCACATACACAAAAAGTTTGTTCAACAAATTCCAGTAAGACTTTTTGATAATCGTCTTGATTTTGACAGTAATTACGCCAATCGGATTCTGAGGATCGACAGTATATTGAATAATAGTGAGATAATAATGGCGAATGTCCATTATCAACCATATCAAAAACACAATTGAGCAGAGTCTGACGAGATGTGATTCCCCAACTTTCGCTCAAATCTACAAAATTACGTTCGGGAATAAAGTATGCTGAAGTATAACTTGCACCATTATCTTTGTTTAAAGCAACCATTGGCGCGGACAAGCCATATAGCCAATCAATACTATCTTTATTCATGTGTTAATTCCAATAATTCCAAATGTTACATCATATTATTGACATTAGATTGTAACAAAAAAAGTAACTGTGATTAGTAATAAAATAGAACAATTTTTAAATCATTTATGTTCTTATATTTTTAATCGTTTTTATCATAACGTAATACACAAAATTGTTTTGCAAATCATTATCAACAAGGCATAATAACAGCGATTTTAGTATTTGATTATTACAATATGATAAATTGTAAGGAGTAATAATGAAGAGAGCTGCCTTAATTGCTGTGTTAATAACCGGTGCATTAATGTTACAAGGCTGTATTACTGCCGCTGTAATTGGCGCTGGCGCTACAGCTACTGCAAAAGTTGCTGCCGATCCTCGTACTACTGGTACACAAGTTGATGATACCACTTTAAATTCACGTATGGGGATAAAACTTAAAAATAATAGTCCTCAATTTATTGGAGCACGAATCGTTACCAGTACTTATGGCGGTGATATCCTTTTAACGGGTCAAGCTAACAGTGGACAAATCGAAAAGGCGGAAAGCTTGGCTTATGAAGTTGAAGGCGTAAAAAAAGTCTACAATCAAATTCGACTAGGTAAGCCTGTAAGTGCAGGGACAATCACCAATGATGCATGGATAACAACGAAAGTTAAATCTCAGCTAATAATGAATGCTAAAACTAAAGCACGCAATATTAAAGTTGTAACTGAAAATAGCGAAGTATTTTTGATTGGTATTGTGACATCAGAAGATGGTAAAGCTGCTGCACAACTTGCTAGTAAAGTCAATGGTGTTAAAAAAGTGATCACACTTTTTACTTATAGCCAAAATTAATGAGCATTTTTATAAATTAGTAACAATTTTTAGCAAAAAGGGGGAAAAGCTAGTTTTCCCCTCCTTTTTTATACAACAGATTGAATACGTTCAATGAGTTTAGTCATACCTTGTAATCGCGATTGACTTAGCTCATCAGTAATTTTCAACTCGCTTAATAAAGATTGAAAATCAATTTTGGCAATTTTTTCTGCCGTTTTGTGGTTAGCAATAATAATTAGAATGGTCAGTAAACCTTTAACAATACGCCCTTCACTGTCACCTTGAAATATAAAGGTATTATCCTTTTGCTTTTGATAAGTTAGCCAAACTCGATTTTCACAACCATTGACTTGGTTTTCATCAGTTTTTAAATTTTCAGGCATTGTTGGTAATTGTTTCGCTAATACAATTAATTGTCGATATCGGTCTTGCCAATTGTGTTGCTGTAAAAATAATTTGGTTAAGTCTTGCTGTGATAGCATAATATTGACCTATAAATGATTGACTGTTTGTAAAAAAGTTTCAGGTTAACTATACGTTTCAGTATAAAATTAGGCTAAGATTTCAATTGCATTTTGTAATGCTTGGATAAAAGTATCCACATCTTGCTGATTATTATATGGCATTAATGATAGACGAATAACCCCATGACAACCCAATTTCTTCATTAAGGGCTGAGCACATAGCTCGCCAGTACGAATCGCAATGTTCTGCTCGCTCAGTAAAATTGCTACATCATTAGGATGAATATCGTTAATATTAAATGTGATAATTGGGCTGTTTTCAACATTGTAAAATTGTAAATTGGGCAGTTTGCTTAGCTGTGATTTAGCATAATGAGCTAATTGTTCCGTGTAATTTTCTGCTTTTTTAAGATCCCAATGGTTTAACCAATCAAGTGTTGCACTAAAGCCTACAATGCCTGCTATATTGGGTGTGCCTGCTTCAAATTTATAAGGAATCTCTTCTTGTATAAAGTCATCAAATGAGGCATTTTTTAGCATTTTACCTCCGCCATGCCAAACAGACATTTGCTCTAGTAAGGTTTGTTTACCATATAAAACCCCAAGCCCTGTTGGACCATACAATTTATGAGCCGAAAAAGCATAAAAATCAATATTAAGGGTTGTTACATCAATATCATGATGGACAATTCCTTGGGCACCATCTACTACTAAGATAGCATTATGTTGATGAACGATATGGCTAATTGTCGCTAAATTTGGGCAAAATCCAGTGACATTTGACATATGAGTTATTGCTACAATTTTAGTTCTTGATGATATTATAGATGATAATTCATCCACATCGGCGGACCATTCAATGACTTTTGCTCCAGTTTGTTGAGCGACCATTAACCAAGGTATTAAATTACTGTGATGCTCTAATTGACTGACAATAATTTCGTCCTCAGGTTGTAATACACAGCGAGCATAACTTTGGGCAATTAAATTAATTGATTCAGTAGCGCCGCGAGTCCAGATAATTTCAGTATTTTTGTTAGCATGAAGCAAATTAGCAACATTCTGACGTGCTTTATCAATAGCAAGGGTTACTTGCAACGCATCATGATGTAAACTTCGTTTGGCTGTTGCGGTGTTATGTGCATAATAGGTTACGGTGGCATCCACCATTACCTGAGGTTTAAGGGCCGTCGCGGCGGAATCAAGATACACACTATTACCGTTTAGTGCTGGAAAATCAGCCCTAAATTGCTTTGGTGTAAAATGTTTATTGACTAAGTTCGAGTCCAGCAATACCATTCCAGTAACCATTACAGTCTCGTTTATGTTCAATGTGCAGCGGATTAGAGCCATCTTCATTAGCTTTAAATTGTTTTACAATATCAAGTGTTTCGATTCCTAATGGCGATATTCGTACAATATCGACTAATCCTTTCATCTCTTTTAAATTATTACCTAAGTTATAACAATAACCGCTTTGTGTTTGGATGCCGTTTAGTACAAAAACTTTTTGTTGTTCTTGCGAAAATACTTCACGACCAACCGGATAGTTAATGCAGCAAGTTTCACATTTATCTTTTGGTCTATCCTCTGAACGAGCGGTAAAACAACGTGCGGAATAAGCTAAAGGTAAGTAACCATAACTAAAGACTTCCACTTCGAAGTTTTTTTCAATATTTAGACTTTCAAACTGTGTAAGAACATTACTGAGCCAATCGCGTGAAAGTTCAACAGGCATACACCAACGTACCATACCTCGGTTTTGTAATAATTTTAAAGTCAAGGCGTTATAACAGTTGATAGCGGGACCTGCAACGAAAGGTAATTTATTTTCTTGAGCAATATTGATGGCAGCTAAATCATTGGCCTCCACCAAAAAGTCTCCATTATTGACTAGCTGTCGTAAATCATTTAATTCGGAGGGAGCTTCAAGCAAAGCCAATGTTGAAAGTACTACTTGCTTGCCTGATTTGGCGATTTCCTTAGCTAATTCTAGCCAATTGGGGACTTTCATTTCTCGACGTTTGGTACAAACTGTTTCGCCCATATAAATAATATCAGCTTCACTCTCTTTTGCAGCGTGATAAAAGGCTTCGGTTTCAGTTTTAGGCCAATAATAAAGCACTGGTCCTAATGCATATTTCATGGTTTTGCTCACTATAATTTATTTATCTTAAATCTGGTTTCAATTAATAAAATGACATAACGTAAGTTGTTAAGTACATAAAAAATCAAGAACTGATAAGTTTGATAATCAATATTTCTTGATAATTAATAAAGCAGTATACTCACTATGGTGCTATTGCCATTTCCGGTGGTAAGCACCTAATGTAGTTTGGGTTCCTTCAGATACAGAACCTAGTGTATCCATCCAGCTTTTTTCTGCCTGGAATGATTGTGGATTTGCTTTATAGCGATCAATTGCTTGACGCCATACTTTAGTTACTTGTTCAACGTAGGCAGGGCTACGTTGACGACCTTCAATTTTGACTGACGCAATATTGGCTGCAAACAGCTCAGGTAATAGTTCAATTGTGTTTAAACTGGTTGGTTCCTCAATAGGATGATAAAGTTCATCTCCTACAAAATAACGACCTTTACATAAGGTTGGATAACCAGCATTTTCACCTTTTTTATGGCAATCAATTAATACATTATTTAAGCGCGACTCAAGACCCTTTTCGGTTTCTTCCCAGCGAACAAATTTTGCTGGTGAACAAGCACCGACAGTGTTGGGGGATTCGCCTGTAAGATAAGAAGATAAATAACAACGTCCTTCTGCCATAATACATAAACTACCAAAGGCAAATACTTCAAGTGGAACTGGCGAAACTTGTGAAAGTTGCTTTACTTGATGCATAGAAAGTACACGCGGTAACACAATACGATGTACGTGAAAATTGTTATAGTAGAACTTAATTGATTCTTCATTGGTTGATGATGCTTGTACTGAGACATGACGCTCAAGGTTTGGATATTTTTCAGCAGCATAATCTAGCATTGCTAAATCCGCAATAATAAGTGCATCGGCACCAATATTGGCGGCTGTATCAACTGCATATTGCCAACGCTGGAAATTTTCAGGATGCGCAAAGGTGTTAATTGCAATATGGAGTTTTTTACCATGTCTATGCACATAGTCAGAGGCTTCAATTAAGCGCTTCTCATTAAAATTCAAACCAGCAAAATGACGGGCATTAGTATCATCTTTTAAACCAATATAAACCGCATCAGCACCATTATCAATGGCTACTTTAAGTGATGGTAAAGATCCTGCTGGACAAAGAAGTTCCATAATTATTCCTAACTTAAGTTCGCTTTTTTATACGCTAAGTATTATGCAATAATTCTTAATTTATTGCGAATAGAAAGCCAATTATGCGGTGAAAAAAGTTACGATAGAATGATTTAACCATTTTTATTAACTCTAATTAATCTTGGTGAGCTAACTTAATAGTTATCAATAAAGTTCTTACTGATTAGCTAGATATAAATAAAGCAAATTAAGTAACAAGGTGATAGAGGATCAGCGTTACGAGAATAAGGCTATTTTAGCCATCAATCCTAACATAATCTGGCAATGAAGCGGTAAAACCTTTATACTATACTGTAAATTTTAGTATGACTATGTGAGTTTTACTAAAACCATCCGTTCTTTAACATCATCAATTGGAAGAAATTTATGCATCCGATGCTTAATATTGCTATTCGCGCTGCTCGTAAAGCAGGTAATGTGGCCATAAAGGCTTATGAAAACCCTAGTTCAATCGAAATTGATACTAAAGGCGCTAACGATTTTGCTACTAATGCTGATCGCGCTGCTGAAGCTTTGATTATTGAAACAATCAAAAAAGCGTATCCTGATCATACTATAATCGCCGAAGAAAGTGGTTTGGCTAAAGGTAATGATGCTGAAACTCAGTGGATAATTGATCCAATTGATGGTACGACCAATTTTATTAAGAATATTCCGCATTTTGCTGTTTCTATTGCCGCTCGTGTTAAGGGAAAAACCGAAGTTGCTGTGGTTTATAATCCAATGAGTAATGAATTGTTTACTGCTGCGCGTGGTAAAGGTGCTCAGCTTAATGGTTACCGTATTCGTGTCAGTAACGCTAAAGATTTAGATGGTAGTGTGCTAGCAACGGCATTTCCATTCAAGGCTAAACAATATAGCGATAGCTATTTTACGGTTCTACAAAAGTTATTTACTCGATGTGGCGATTTTCGTCGTAGCGGTTCGGCAGCTTTAGATTTGGCTTATGTTGCAACAGGTCGTCTAGACGGCTTTTTTGAAATTGGTTTAAAACCATGGGATATCGCTGGCGGTGAATTGATTTTGCGTGAAGCTGGCGGTGTGATGACCGATTTTGCTGGTGGTAATAATTATATGGTTTCTGGTAATGTTGTCGCTGGAAATCCTAGAATTGTTAAAGATCTATTGGTTTCCACTCAAAACGATTGGCCAGAAAAATTACGTAATTAATTTTTTAGATTAAAATACAGGGTTATCAAGATCCTGTATTTTTCGTATACAGATTTTTAATCTTATCTAACTGATTAAATTAAATTATTATAGTTAGTCTGCTAGTTCAACAATTGAACAATTAACTTCTGATCCTAGGCTATTTAAGCAAGGGTATCCCCATTTATACATTGCTTTTAATATGAGTTTAACCGTTTTACCAAAATAAGTTTATGAATATTCGACTTTCGGTGGAATAACTGAGAATACTTTACAATTAATAAGCCATTTGTTTCAAGATCACCTAGTTGTTGAGTGAGCATTTTAGGTGTGCATATGGGCTTTCTTTACGTAACTGAGAATATCTTAATGTTTTTTCTTCCATTAATTTTAATAAAATTAGATAGTTGTATTCTTATCCAATGATATTTGTTGTTGTCTCAACTGGCAGCAAATAGTAGGTTGATAATCTTCATTAGGATCGGATTTATACGTCATGTTAATGACCCAATAGTTTCTTTTGGGGAAGTATAGATCAAAAAAGTTCATTCTTGCTATAAGAATAATAAACATTAGAATGGTTATTAAATAGGTTATTAATAGAATCGTTACTAAAACATTTTTGATGTTGTTATAGTATTATAATCATTGAGATTATTGCTATCTTGATTGAGTATTAAAAAAGACTTGTTTTATAGGTGGCTATCAGTTATTTGATGTCATTTAATAGGACAGGCTCATTTTAATCAAGATAAGAAATAGTCTTTCTCTATCTGTTAAAACAATAATAGATTTAGTTGGAAAATAGTTTGTTAACATTCAGCCAATACTGAACCCAAACAACATCAACACTTAAGGGATGCATCAAATGAAAACAGTTGAATACAATTTTTTTGTTGAAGATATGAGCTGCGCATCATGTGTTAGCCGTGTAGAAAAAGCATTAAGAAAGATTGATGGTGTGATTGATGTTAGTGTAAACCTTGCAACTGAAAAGGCCACCGTTAAGGCTAATGCTGATGTTAAATTAGAAACTTTAATGGCAGCAGTTGATAAAGCTGGTTACCATGCAGTGAAGATTTCCGAGCCGGAAATTCACGCTAAAGACGTGAGTAAGCAAGCATCAGTTTGGCCGATTATTATTTCGGTTATATTAGCACTTCCTTTTGTTTTGCCGATGTTATTTGAATTATTTGGAATTCATTGGATGATGCCCGCTTGGCTGCAATTAGTGATTGCTTCGATTGTACAATTTGGACTTGGCGCTAAATTTTATCGTAGTGGTTTTAATGCAGCTAAAGCATTGTCTGGGAATATGGATTTACTTGTTGCTATTGGTACCAGCGCTGCTTATGGACTTTCTCTTTATCAGCTTATTATTGGTCATGCCGATCACCTCTATTTTGAGTCATCAGTGGTTATTATTACCTTGATCTTGATTGGTAAATGGTTAGAGTCAAGGGCCAAACATCAAACGACCCAAGCGATTGAGGCACTTTCTGCGCTTCGCCCTGAAGTAGCATTAGTTCGACAAGGAGAGCAAGAGGTGAGTTTGCCAATAAGTCAGGTTAAGGTTAATGATGTGGTGGTTATTAAACCCGGTGAGCGAATACCCGTTGATGGTATTGTTCTTGAAGGCGCATCAAGTTGTGATGAGTCTATGTTGACTGGGGAAAGTTTTCCGGTTACTAAAACACTCAATAGTACCGTAACCGGTGGAACTATAAATGGTGAAGGACTATTAATTGTAAAAACAACCGCTATTCAAGCTGATTCTATGTTGTCTAAGATTATTGCTATGGTTGAGTCAGCCCAAGCGAAAAAAGCACCAATTCAGCGTATTGTGGATCGGATTAGTGCTATTTTTGTACCCGTCATTTTATTGATTGCTTTAATTACATTGCTTGCTTGGGGCTTTATTTCTCATGATTGGCAGCAAGCTTTACTTCATGCGGTTGCCGTGTTAGTGATTGCTTGCCCATGTGCGCTAGGGTTAGCAACGCCAACAGCTATAATGGTTGGTACGGGGGTTGCTGCTCGTCATGGTATTTTGATTAAAGATGCCGAAGCACTTGAGACCTTACACAATATTAATACTGTAGCATTTGATAAAACTGGCACATTAACAATCGGTAAACCAGAGTTAGTTGAACTAGATGTGCTGGGCATGGAAACAGCCGATCAAATTCTTTCTGTTGCAGCATCTATGCAAGCAGGTAGTGAACACCCACTAGCTAAAGCAATATTAGCTAAGGCTAAATCCTACAGTTATGCACAAAATATTACATCAATCGCGGGTTCAGGAGTGATGGCAACGATTGATAGCCATGAATATTATTTAGGCAGTCTGCGTTGGATGAAAACGTTAAATGCCTATTTTGTAGATATGCAGGATAAAGTTAATGAGCTTACGCAAAAAGGTTACACAATCTCATTTTTAGCCAAACAGCAATCAGAAAATAGTATTGTGATATTAGCCATATTCGGTTTTTCTGATGTTATTAAGCCTGAAGCAAAAAGTGCTATTGATGCATTACATCAATTAAAGGTAAATACGGTTATGTTAACCGGTGACAATCAACAAGCTGCTAATTATGTAGGACAGCAATTAAATTTGGATAAAGTTATTGCTGAAGTTTTGCCTCAAGATAAAGCGAACTATATTTATCAATTACAAAAAGATAGCCAAAGTAATAATAAAGTTGCCATGGTTGGTGATGGTATCAATGACGCACCGGCTTTAGCTGCCGCTGATATTGGTATTGCAATGGGGACGGGAACTGATGTCGCAATGCATACGGCCAGTATTACTTTAATGCGTGGCAATCTATTTTTAATTGCCGATGCTATCGATATTTCTCGAAGAACTTATAATAAAATTAAACAAAACCTATTTTGGGCGTTTTTCTACAATTTAATTGGCATACCTCTCGCTGCTTTAGGTTTTTTAAATCCAATGATAGCTGGTGCAGCAATGGCACTGAGCAGTGTGAGTGTGTTGACAAATGCGTTGTTGTTGAAACGATGGAAAGCTCGTTCTGAAACAAAATAATTTGATATTTTGTAAATTGAGGAGACGGATTGTCTCCTTATTGTTTATTTATAAGGTTAAACCCAACTTGTGATCCTTTACCTTGCTCAGTAACAAATACCCCAACTGCGGTAATGAGTTGTTCATTATAATAAATTAAGGGAATACGGGTGCGCATCCACGGTGGAATATGATGCTCTTGCCACAATTTTTTTATCGATCGCGATCCCTGGCGTTGAACAATTTGAAATTGCCCTTGAGCATGAAATCGGACTGATACGGTTTCATCATTTTGTGGTAAACGACAAGTTAAATTGGTTTGGTAATTGGGCTGCAATATACCTAAATTATCCGGCAAAGTTAGCGAAGCGGTTAAATCCCAAGGTAAAATTTGTTGCTCAATATCTTGATACAAAGGCAACAAATAGAGCTGGTTTTGATATCGGCGAATTTGCCAATTATGCAATATGAATTTCGGATTAGCATCTTCTTGTGCCAAAGCCACTGTTTGCCATATCAACGATAACTGTTTTTGGCTTGGCATATTGATTTGTTGAGATCGAAACCACATTCGTAGTATGGCATTACGTTTATAGTCCGAATAGCCATGTAACGGTGTTAAACATAACTGCCCTTTTGATGTTGTAACTTGTTTAAAATCAGCTAACAGTAGTTCGTTAAGTAGCGCTTCTTGTTGTTGGCATAATTTTGCACTGCGAGCAACCATTTGTGAAAAATGAGGCCAACGATGATTAAGTGTTGGTAGAACATTTAAACGTAAAAAGTTGCGATCGTAATGGTCATCTTGATTACTTTCATCTTCTATCCAACTTAATTGGTGTAGATTGGCATACTGTTCAATCTCTTGACGAGATATCGTTAATAATGGTCGAAGATGTTGTCCATTTTCAATCGGCATAGCGGATAAGCCAGTTGGTCCACTTCCACGCTTTAACGCTAAAAAGAAAGTTTCACATTGATCGTCAAGGTGCTGGGCAGTACATAAAAACTCATTATTTTCTAAATGTCGATAAATTGCTTGATAACGGGCTTCTCTGGCTTGTTCTTCAATATTGCCAGCTGTTCTATCAAGTTTTACTTTTTCAATAATCAAAGGGACTTGCCAAACTAGGCATTGTTGTTTGCAATGTTCAGCCCAATTATCGGCATTTTGACTCAAACCATGATGGATATAAATTGCTCTGAGTTGCAAATTTTGTAACTGTCGCTTTAAATTGACTAATGCTTGCATTAATACGGTTGAATCAACTCCACCACTGAAGGCAACAAGTAGCGATTGCCGACCGTTTAGGTGTTGTAAAATAGTTTGTTCAATCACATTGTCGCTCTTTGTTTGATGACCCATCTGCTATCCATTTATACTAAACTTTGTAATGCATTAACCTTGTTTGTATGTAGTTTGATTCTATCCAAACCAGCAGCCAAATCGGCAATTAAATCATCAGGATCTTCAAGACCGATATGTAATCGGATTAACGTACCAGTGAAATCAATGCCGGATATTGGTCGTATTTTTGCTAGATCTTCGGGTTGGTTGGCCAATATTAGTGATTCGAATCCACCCCATGAATATGCCATTGAGAAGTGAGTCATATTATCTAAGAAATCAGATAATTGCACTTCGCTTAAATGATCGTTAAGTACAAATGAAAATAGACCACTAGCGCCACTAAAATCACGTTTAAAAAACTCATGTCCTTTACAACTTTCGAGTGCTGGATGATTAACGGTTGCCACTTTAGGGTGATTAGCTAACCAATTTGCCACTTTTATACTGCTTTCATGATGTTGTTTTAATCTAACGGCTAAAGTTCGCAATCCTCGTGCTGCCATATAAGCGGTATCTGCGTCACACATTTGCCCCATTAAATAAGAACGTTCACGTAATTTATCCCAACAGCGTTGATTGGCAACAGCCGTTCCTAACATGGCATCTGAGTGACCAATTAAATACTTAGTACCGGCTTGAATTGAGATATCAACATCGTGCTCTAATGCTTTAAATAAAACACCTGCTCCCCATGTATTATCCATCATAATCACAATTTCTGGATTCACGCTACGGATTGCTTTAACAATTGCAGGCACATCATGCAGTTCCATGGTAATTGAGCTTGGTGATTCAAGAAATACCACTTTAGTATTCGGTTTTATATATTTAGTAATATATCGACTAATGAGTGGCGGGAAATAATCGGTTTCCACTCCAAAATCTTTAAGTATATGCTCACAAAATTCTTGGGTAGGTTCGTAACTGGCTTCCGATACCAGAATATGATCTCCTGCTTTTACAAAAGCTAAAATGGCATTTGCAATTGCTGCTGCTCCACAAGGATATAGGTAACAGCCTGCTCCTCCCTCTATTTCTACCATGGCATCTTGCAAAGCAAAATGAGTTAAAGTGCCACGACGACCGTAAAATAGAGCCCCTTTAGTCCGATTTTCCATTGCTTCTTTTTTTGCTTTGATTGAATCAAAAACTAGCGATGAAGCTCGCTGAATAACGGAATTGACTGCACCTTGGGTATAGCGTTTTTTTCGACCCGCATGAACTAATTTTGTTTGTAATGACATGATGCATCCTTAGTGATCTGATAAATTTTGATAACAGTTAGCATAGCATGCTGTTAAAATAGTAAAAAATAAATTTTGTTTAAAATGGCTATACAAAATGTTAATTGTCCAACTTGCCCATTTAGACACGGCAGAAGTGAACTATTCGCTATTATCAACACAAATCATTAACGATGCTGAATTATTCAATGGAAGACGAAAAAAACAGTTTTTAGTCTGTCGTTCAATCTTAGCGAGTTTACTTAATCAGTATTGTCAAATTGATATTTTACCAACTATGGTCATAGGTGATAATCACCGACCTTGTTTTTTAAATACTAATCTTCCTGATTTTAATATCAGTCATAGTCAAGATTGGGTAGCTGTTGCAATATCGTTAAATGGTAGCATCGGTCTTGATATTGAAGTCGATCGCCCCCGAAAAAATTATTTGGATGTTGCCAAAAACTTTTTTTCCGATGCGGAGTGTCAATGGATGATGAAGCAAGCGGATACTTTAAAAGCCTTTTGGCAGCTTTGGACATTAAAAGAATCAGCACTTAAATTATATGCTAAAGGCGTTTGGCAAATAAAATCAGTAAAAGTCGATATTGATAAAAAGTTGATTAGTGCACCATTTGGACAGCATTTTTATTATCAATATCAGCAAGTAGCATCGGTTCATCTTGCTGTTAATCATAATAAACCTATTACAGAATTGATACTACAATCTTAATGAATAAATATGCTGTTACATATTTAACCTGTAATAGGATCTGTGGAATGAGTTTATTGTGTACTTATTATAAATAATTTTGATTCGCTTCTAATAAAGATAAAATGATTGTTAATAAGGGGATAGTGAATCCCCCCTTATTTTAGTTAAATAAGGTAAATATCTTGAAGAATTTTTCTGTTTTTATAATCTAATTGATATTCTTTAGTTAACCAATTGTCGATTGTGTTATATCGTTTTTTGATTTCATCAATAGCTGCACTTAAAAACTCTTCTTTCGCTGCAAAAATGGTTTTTTGTTTTTCAAATTCTTTTGGTGATAATTTACTTTTATTTTGACTCAATATGGCTTCGCGATATTCATTTAAATAACGTTCGGTAAGTAAGTAATCTTGCATAACAACATCTTCACTCACACCCAATGCAAATAGGGTTAAGGCGACACCGACACCTGTTCTATCTTTTCCTACAGCGCAGTGTTGTACTAATGGTTTTCCGTTGGCATTGAATAGCAGCGATATTAGCTTTTTATATGCTGGATTATTGAATGGTAATAATTGATAAAGTTGAACCATAAAATCAAACGGTGAGTATTTTTTCATAATGAAAATATCATTACTGGTTAGGCTTGCTGTAATTTCATCATCTAATGGGTTTGCTGGCACATTAATATATTGGCTATTATTCCAAAGATTATCGGGACTACGATTGATTTCATGTTGATCTCGATAATCTAATACATAATGCAAATTAAGCTCATCAGATAAAAAGTTTTTTTCACCCTCATTAATACGTGAAAATTCACCTGAACGATACAACATTCCTGAACGAATCTGACGTCCATTATTGGTTTTAATGCCACCTAAATCACGAAAATTGATTCCATTTTTGATTGGTACAACTGATGTCATTATAGGTCCTTATTTTGGTTAACTTTGCTTGCTATATTAACATGTTTCTGATTAGAATTGATTCATCGTTTTTGCATTAATATTGCTTGAGGAAATTATTATGTCGACGTTATCTATTTTACTTTCGGAAAAACCCGCACCATCAAAGTGGGGTAAAGATGGATTGCTCAGTTTTTCAGAAGATGCTGTGACCATTCATTATCAATTCGAGCATCGATATGATGCCATTCAGCGAGCTGCACGAAAGTTAGATAATCAAGGTATTAAGTCAGTTAAACTTAGTGGTGACAATTGGGATTTAGAGTCATGTTGGCATTTTTGGATGGGTTATCGTAATGCTAAGAATCATAATAAAGTCAGTTGGGCAAAGTTAAATAATAAAGATAAGCAAGAATTAAAAAATCGCTTAGCCATTATTGATTGGTGTCGTGACATTGTTAATCAACAAGCAGAAACATTAAGCCCTTTAGAACTGGCAACACAAAGTGCAAAATTAATTAGTCATTATTCCTCTGATATTACCTATAACATTATTTCAGGTAACGCATTAAAAGAACAAGATTATATGGGAATCTACACGGTTGGCAAAGGTTCTGATAGGCCGGCAGCCTTGCTTGAGCTTGATTATAATCCTACTAAAAATCCAAAAGCGCCTATCGTTGCTTGCTTAGTTGGGAAAGGTATTACTTTTGATTCAGGAGGATATAGCCTAAAACCAAGCAATTTTATGGAATCAATGCGATCGGATATGGGGGGAGCTGCATTGGTAACAGGTGCTCTGACCCTTGCTATTGCTCGAGGAGTTAATCATCGTATCAAACTTTATTTATGCTGTGCAGATAATTTGGTAAGTGGTAATGCTTTCAAATTGGGTGATATTATTCGGTATCGTAATGGTAAAACAGTGGAAGTTGATAATACCGATGCTGAGGGTCGCTTGGTTTTAGCTGACGGATTAATTAGTGCTGATAATGATAACCCAGATTATATCATTGATTGTGCAACCCTTACTGGTGCAGCAAAAATTGCTGTAGGTAATGATTATCAATCATTGCTCTCATTTGATGATAAATTTGCTCATCAGTTATTAGCAAGTAGTCAAGCTGAACATGAGAATTTCTGGCGACTACCATTAGCTGATTTTCATCGCTCTCAATTTCCATCTTCTTTTGCTGATATGGCAAATTCCGGATTACCGAATACCGCTGGCGCAAGTACGGCAGCTGCCTTTTTATCCTATTTTATTAAGAATTATAAACAAAATTGGCTACACATTGATTGTTCAGCAACCTTTCGTAAAAGTGCAACCGCATTATGGGCAACAGGTGCTACAGGTGTTGGTATAAGAACGCTTGCTAATTTATTAAGTAACCTAAAATAAAATATCTGTATTGGCAATAAAAGAAGAAAACCATCTTAAATTATTAAGATGGTTTTTTTAGGAGCGCATCGTTTTAAAAAATTATTCCATCTATTCAATAATGGTTACCTTTTTAATATAGACCGGATCAACTGGCACATTTTGGTGAGGTCCAACACGGTGAGTTGCTACATTCACAATTTTATCAACAGTATCCATCCCTTTAATCACTTTACCAAAAACAGCATAACCGTAATTTTCAGGTGATTGGTAATTGAGAAATTCGTTGTTAACAGTATTAATAAAGAATTGGCTAGTTGCACTATCCACATTACTTGTTCTTGCCATGGCTATCGTACCACGATTGTTTTTCAAACCATTGTTTGCTTCATTTTTTATCGGTGCATTTCCCTCTTTAAATTTCAATTGATCGTCGGCTCCACCACCTTGAATCATAAAGCCAGGCATGACGCGGTGAAAGGTTAAATTTTCATAAAATCCACTCTTAACATAATCAATAAAGTTTTTAGTAGTTATTGGCGCATGTTCGCTATCTAATTCAATTTCAATATCACCCAGACTCGTTTGCAATAACACTTGAGTATCAGCGCCAGCAACACTAGTAAAAAGAGTGAACAACAATGATATAAATAACAATTTGATTTTTTTCATATATTATTTCCTTAATCCGATATAGTTGGCTGATTATACCGAATATTTGATTATTTTAAATAATTATTATGCAACATCAGATGAAATTATGTGTCATAGATCGCAATTTTATTCTTTATTAAGAACACGTTTTTTAAACATTTATTATAAATGAATTTACTGGGTTTCTATTTTGAAGTGGATCCAAATGATAAGTAGATTTTATACTGAAACATTATGTTAACCTCAAACTTTTTTACAAAAAACAAACTTTATGCGCTGTATTTTATGTAATATGTCTTTATTTTTATCTCATCATGGTATTTGCAGCCAATGTGTTAAAAATTTACCTAAATTCAATAAGATTTGTCCCCAATGTTGTTTACCCCATTCGTTATCAACAAATGTATGCTATCGATGTCGAGAGCATAAACCCTATTGGGACGAACTTATTGCTGCTAGTGAATATATTCACCCATTAAAGAATTTAATTCATCACTTAAAATTTTATAAAAAAATTGAATTAAATTTGGCATTAGCCAGATTAATGTTTTTAGCCTGGTATCAACGGCGGGAAATGGAAGGCTTAGCTAAACCAGATTTGGTAACTTGTGTTCCTTTACATCATTTTCGATATTGGTCCCGAGGCTACAATCAAGCTGAATTGTTAGCAAAACCGATTGCTAAATGGTTAAATCGCGATTTTTATCCTCATCTGTTATCAAGAAGGAAAAATGCGACAGATCAAAAGAAGTTATCACTTAAACAACGGATGAGCAATGTTGAAACACTTTTTGTTTGTAACCAAAATGTTGCTAATAAATCGGTAATGCTTATTGATGATATTGTTACTACTGGTAATACTATAAATGTTATTAGTCAACAGTTAAAACAACGCGGGGCTACTCGTGTTGAGATAATTTGTTTATGCCGTACGGTATTGTAAAATCCTAAACAGCCCCTATAATAACCAAGAAAGTTAGTCAACTATTATAAATGATGCTGGGTATTATTTATACCAAATAGTGTTAAAGTGAGGAGTTATGTCTATTATTACTATTTCTGAATCAGCTCAACAGCACTTTAAAAAATTGCTTGCTAATCAACCAGAAGGCACACAAATTAGAGTATTTGTTATGGATCCAGGTACGCCTAGTGCAGAATGTGGCGTTTCATATTGTCCGGCTGATACAGTTGAAGATAATGATATAGAAGAAAAGTATGCCGATTTTTCTGTTTATATCGATGAATTGAGTGCCCCATTTTTGGAAGAAACTGTGATTGATTATGTGACGGATGAATTTGGAGCACAGTTAACTTTAAAAGCACCAAATTCCAAAATGAGAAAAGTTGCGGATGATGCCCCGTTAATTGAACGAGTCAACTATGTGATCCAAGCACAGATTAACCCTCAGTTGGCAAGTCATGGTGGACGTGTAAATCTAGTTGAGTTAACCGACGATAATTATGTCATATTACAATTTGGTGGTGGATGTAATGGTTGCTCAATGGTTGATTATACGTTAAAAGAAGGTATTGAAAAACAATTAATGGTTGAATTTCCTGAACTTGCAGGAGTGAAAGATATTACCGAACATCAAGCGGGCGCACATTCATTTTATTAAAATGCATTGAAAATAATTTTGATTTAGAACTTGCTTATTGCTGGGATTAAGTCATAATCAGGGGCTATGTGTCTGTTCATTTTATGATGGCGTTTTATGAATCAAGTTAGTATTATTTCAGATCTTATTATTTGGATTGAAAAAAATTTGGAACAGCCATTGTCTATTGATAATGTATCGCAAAAGTCTGGTTATTCAAAGTGGCATTTACAACGAATGTTTAAAGAAGTAACGGGTCAAGTTCTTGGTACGTATATTCGCCATCGTCGCTTAACTTATGCGGCGCTCGCTTTGCGTATGACAAGCAAGCCGATTTTAGACATTGCTATGCAATATCGTTTTGATTCGCAACAAACATTTACTCGATCTTTTAAAAAACAGTTTAATGAAACTCCAGCAAGTTATCGTCGAGGTGAATTTTGGGATCCTGTAGGATTAACACCAGCAATTGATCTTAATAAAAATCAGCTTTCACTACCTGATCCCAAATTTGTTGATATGCCGAAACAGACTTTTTGGGGGATTTCATTTAAGAATAATTGTAATTTAGGGCAATTATTAGACGAAGAAAATAGACTTCGGACGCAGTTTTTTCATAATTATTTATCTCGTTGTACAAATAATAATGAAGATTTGCCTGATAAAATTTATGCGTTTAGTCGTATATTAAAAAGTAAAGATAACACCAATGAGCAAGAATTACTTTATACCATTGCGTTAGATCATAATAATAATCTTGAACATATTGAAGAAGTTGTCAGTGAAGGTGGATTATATTTGTGCTTTAAATATATTGGTTCGCCAGATAATTTTAGTGATTTTATCTCTCAAGTACATTTAGCTGCAATGCCAACCCTAAAAGTACGGTTGCGTAGTTCCAGTTGTTTAATCGAAATTCATCATAATCATCAAAATGATACAGTCTGCTCTGTGAAAGATATTAAAACTATGGAGTGTGATTACTGCGTGCCAGTTGTTACAGAAACTGAAGTTAATATCCAACAAAATTTATAACGATACTTTTTACAAGTATCGCTCATTGTTATTAGCCATGTTTTAGTTATCTGAGCTTAATAGAGTGTTTTCTAACCATTTTTTAAACTCAGGTGTTGCCTCTTTAAGACTATTAGAACCTCGAGTTACTGTTGCAATGCCTATTTTTAGTTGATCTTTTAACTGCCGTTGGTTGATAGAACCGTCAAGCAATGAATGTACAATTTTCATTCTGGTTATCAGGGCATCTCGCTCATCGGCTGTCATTAATAATTTTAATATATCAAGTGAATAACCGTCATTAAAAGCTTGGTGTAATAGCTTAACGGTTTGTTGCCATTCGTTATTTTTCATTATAATCACCATTAATATTGTTTATTAAATTCATGCTGAGTTAAAATTTGTGGATTTTTTTTACCTAAGATCATTTGATAGATATAGTCATAAACTAATACATTTTTCACGTAATTACGCGTTTCAGTAAATGGAATGCTATCAATAAAAGCAACAGCATCAAGTTTTCCACCACTCTCTTTTAACCAGCCTTTGACACGATTAGGTCCTGCATTATAAGCTGCTGAAGATAATATCCGGTTATTATCATTTTGTAGATAAACTGAATTTAAATAGTAGCTACCCAATTGTATGTTGATTTTAGGATCGAACAGCTGTGTTGATGAAACATAAGTAATAGAGCCCATTTTTTTAGCCGTTTCTTTTGCGGTGGCTGGCATCAATTGCATTAATCCTCTGGCTCCAGCTGAAGACTGTACTGTAGTATCAAGCGCACTTTCTTGACGAGAGATAGCTAAAGCATAAGAAAATGGGATAGCTTTATCTTTTAAGGCATTATGATATAAGTCACGGTACATGATAGGTAGGCGTTCGGTCCAATTATTCCATAGTTTGCCTGCAATGGTTGCTTGAATACTTAGATCTCCCCAACCTTTATGTAAAGCATATTGAGCTAATTTCGGGTATTCATTATTATCCATTTGACTATTGAGCATATATCGCCATTCTCGGCTTGATTCTGATAACATACCTAAACTACGTAATTCATTAATTCTTTTGATAAAAGGTTTATTATCAAACTTAGATTTTAATGTTGAAATTTCGGTATGGGTAATTTTTTGTGATTGATTATTAAGAGAGTAATATTGATTCAGTGCTTGTGCACTAATCATACCATAAAAGCCACGTTTCGTTGTGAGTGTTTGTAAAATCCCATTCGCTTCTTTTTTTTGATTATTTTTTAATAACACGCGTGCTTTCCAATATTGCCAATCCTCTTTTAATTGATCTTCTGGTGTTAGTTGTGCTAGCCAATAATCAATATCTTTGTAATTATTTTCATCAATAGCTATACGGATACGTTTTTCAACCAACGATGAATCATGACTTTTGGCAATATAATTGTCTCTCCATTTAATTTGTTCATCAGTAGCAGAATCATTAAAATAAACACTAGCTAAACTTTTTTGCAATAAACTTTGTTCGTTTTCATTTAATTTTTGCTGATTAATTAATTGCGGTAATAAAGTCTCAGCTAATTTCATATCGACTTTGGTTAAACGAGAGAATGATGCTAAAATAATTTTTTTAGTAAAAGAGCTTGCTTTAATATTTTTTGAGAAATCTTCCAATTTTCTTGGATTATCAAATAAGTCTAGTAAATGGCTTTTAGTCGTTGTATAACGTTCATCTAATAAGTTTGCAAGATGTCGAGCTAATTTTAAATTATTTGCTTCGACTGCCAATTCAATACGTAATAATATTAAATTATTTGTTCGTTTACCGATTTTAGTCCAGGCATCAAGTAATGGATCACATGCAGAAGAAAGCTCTTTACCTGTAAGCCAAAGTGATTTCACATCATTGAAAATGAATTTATCATCGTTTTTCTTGAGTAAAGCATATTGGTAGAGACAATTAGAAGGTATCGAATTATCTTTAGGAAATGAAATTATAGAATCCCAATCTTGGCGATTGGTTAATTCTCTTAAATAAGATTGTGTTAGAGAGTTTGTTAAAGGAAAATCCTGATATTTTTTGACAAATTCTCTGACCATATTTGGGGGAACAACTTTTATATTTTTTTGAAAAAATTGCACGGCAGCATAAGGATATAATGGATAATTTTTTAGGGTTGCAAGTAATGTTTTTTGTTCTTGAAAATTTAACGATTGATAGGAGTTAATCCATTTTTGATAATTTTCTCGTAACATTTTTTGAGAATTATTTGCGAAAGTGTTACTCGTAAATACTAAACTTATTATCAATAAGTAACGTAATACCAATTTCATCCTTTAGCTCCCATATGAATTTACCCAACTAGATTAGCATATTTCATTGTGTTTCGTCGATGATGAACTGAGAGGAGACAATTCCCACTAAAATGGTCAACTAAATACTTGACTAAAATAAAAGGATATATACAATAAATATTATAACACATAGGGGGATGATTAATGAAATTGACATCAAAAGGAAGATACGCGGTAACTGCAATGTTGGATGTAGCATTACATTCTGGTTCAGGGCCTGTATCACTTGCCGATATTTCAGAACGTCAAGAAATCTCACTTTCTTATCTTGAACAATTATTTGCGCGGTTACGAAAAAATGGCTTAGTAACCAGTGTTAGAGGCCCAGGTGGGGGGTATGTGTTGGGTCGAGCAATGGATCAAATTGCGATTAGCTCAATTGTAAAAGCCGTTGATGAAACGGTACATGCAACCAAGTGTCACGGTCAAGATGGCTGTCAAGGTGGTGTTAGATGCTTAACCCATACACTATGGAATGATTTAAGCGAGCGAATAGAGGACTTCTTAACCAGCATTACACTTAGCGAGTTAGTCAATAATAATGAAGTAAAAGCCGTAGCTAATCGACAAAGCAATATACAGCACATCAGCATTAATTAAAAAATAAAATACAGAATTTGTAATTGGGAGTAATTAATGAAATTACCTATTTATATGGATTATGCAGCTACAACGCCGGTTGATCCTAGAGTTGCTGAAAAAATGATACAATATTTAACACCAAATGGTATTTTTGGTAATCCAGCATCCCGTTCTCATAAATTTGGTTGGCAAGCCGAAGAAGCGGTGGATATTGCTCGAAATCAAATTGCCGATCTTATTGGTGCTGATTCCCGAGAAATTGTGTTCACTTCAGGAGCAACGGAGGCTGATAACTTAGCGATTAAAGGGGCAGCTCATTTCAATAAAGCTAAAGGTAAACATATTATTACTTGTAAAACCGAACACAAAGCGGTACTTGATACCTGTCGTCAACTTGAACGTGAAGGCTATGAAGTAACTTATTTGGCCCCTGAATCTAATGGAATATTGGATTTAGATAAACTAGCAGCTGCAATGCGCAGTGATACAACCGTTGTATCAATTATGCATGTCAATAATGAAACTGGCGTCATCCAAGATATCGAAAAAATTGGTGAAATGTGTCGTGAAAGAGGTATTGTTTTTCACGTTGATGCAACCCAAAGTGTCGGTAAATTGCCAATTGACCTTACAAAATTGAAAGTTGATTTAATGTCATTTTCAGGTCACAAAATTTACGGTCCTAAAGGTATCGGTGGGCTTTATGTAAGGCGTAAACCTAGAGTACGTATTGAAGCACAAATGCATGGTGGTGGTCATGAGAGGGGTATGCGCTCTGGAACTTTACCTGTGCATCAAATTGTTGGTATGGGAGAAGCATATCGTATTGCTAAAGAAGAAATGGCAACTGAAATGCCGCGTTTATTAGCTTTAAAAAATCGCTTGTGGAATGGCTTGAAAGATATAGAAGAAGTTTATCTTAATGGTTCTTTAGAACACAGCGTTGCTAATATTTTAAACGTAAGCTTTGCTTACATTGAGGGTGAATCATTGATGATGGCTTTAAAAGATTTGGCTGTATCATCAGGTTCAGCTTGTACTTCTGCTAGTTTAGAGCCATCTTATGTGTTACGGGCTCTTGGCCTTAATGATGAACTTGCCCATAGTTCGATACGTTTTTCATTTGGTCGATTTAGTACTGAAGAAGAAGTGGATTATGTGATTAAACTAATCAAAGACTCTATTGGTAAATTAAGAGAATTATCTCCGCTTTGGGAAATGTTTAAAGATGGTGTTGATCTAAGTAAAATCAAATGGTCAGCCCATTAAAAAATAGGAGTAAATTATGGCATACAGCGAAAAAGTAGTTGATCATTATGAAAATCCTCGTAATGTTGGTTCTTTTGATCAAAATGATCCCAACGTTGGCAGTGGCATGGTTGGGGCACCTGCATGTGGTGATGTTATGCGCCTACAAATCAAAGTAAACGATGACGGTATCATTGAAGATGCTAAATTTAAAACTTATGGTTGTGGTAGTGCAATTGCATCAAGTTCTTTAGTTACTGAGTGGATTAAAGGTAAATCTTTGGATGAAGCGCAAGCAATTAAGAATACGGATATTGCTAAAGAGCTTGAGTTACCACCCGTTAAAATTCACTGTTCGCTTTTAGCGGAAGATGCAATTAAAGCGGCAATTGATGACTATAAAACTAAAAAAGGTCAAAGTTAATGGCAATTACACTAACAACGAGTGCGGCTAATCGTGTTCAAGCTTTTCTTGCTAATCGAGGAAAAGGAGTTGGACTGCGATTGGGCGTTAAAACATCAGGTTGTTCCGGTATGGCATACGTTTTAGAATTTGCTGATATTATTAACGATGATGATAGTGTATTTGAAGATAAAAATGTTAAAGTCATTGTTGATAAAAAAAGTTTGGTTTATATTGATGGTACTGAATTGGATTTTGTTAAAGAGGGATTAAACGAAGGTTTTAAATTTAATAATCCCAATTCGCAGAACGAGTGTGGCTGCGGCGAAAGCTTTAATGTGTAATTGAGACAATGAATATGGCTAATTATTTCAAGCTATTTGATTTACCCATTCAGCTACCTGTAGATATGTCGTTATTAACTGCGCATTATCAACAATTACAAAAACAATATCATCCCGATAATTTTGCCAATGCTAGCGATAGCGATAAAATAATGATGGTACAAAAATCAGCAATGATTAATGACGGTTATTATGCATTAAAAAATCCGATTAAAGCTGCTGAACATTTCTTGTCTTTACAAGGTTTTGATGTGGTAACAGAGCAAAATATTATCCATGATGCTGATTTTTTAATGGAACAATTTGCTTTGCGTGAAAAATTAGAAGACATAGAAAGTCAGAATGATTTTGTTATATTAGAAGATTTTCATTCGGAAGTCTTTGCTCGTCAACGTGATGTTTATAAAGAATTATTAGAATATGTGAATAAACAAGATTGGGCAGCTGCTCTTAATCAAATCTTTAAAATCCGCTATTTAACTAGATTGATTGAACAAATCGAAAAGTTACAAGAAAAACAATATGCTTTATAATCTTACTTAAGCATAGATCAATTAGAGACAATTCAAATGGTATTATTACAAATTAGTGAACCGGGACAAACTCCTGAACCTCATCAGCGTCGTTTAGCTGTGGGTATTGATTTAGGTACAACCAATTCACTAGTTGCTACTGTGCGTAGCGGACAAGCCGAAGTGCTGCCAGATTTGGATAATGATTTTTTACTACCGTCAGTAGTTCACTACGGTTTAGGTGTTGATGATAATCTTATTATTACCATTGGTAAGTATGCAAAATCTAATGCTGTGAATGATCCTCAAAATACGGTGAGTTCTGTTAAACGGTTAATGGGTAGAAAGTTATCTGATATTGATACTGCTTATTTTCCTTATAGTTTTTCACAAACTGATAATGGTGTTCCGTTATTGAATTTGCCTAATAATCAAGTTAACCCAATACAAGTATCCGCCGAAATTTTGAATGCCTTAGCTCAACGTGCAAAACAGAGTTTAGGAGGCGAGATGGATGGTGTTGTAATTACAGTGCCAGCCTATTTTGATGACGCGCAACGGCAAGCGACTAAAGATGCTGCTAAATTAGCTGGACTGCATGTTTTAAGATTATTGAATGAACCAACCGCTGCTGCTATCGCTTATGGTTTAGATTCTGGCAAAGAAGGCGTTATTGCAGTTTATGATTTAGGTGGTGGTACGTTTGATATTTCTATTTTGCGTCTACATAAAGGTGTGTTTGAGGTTTTAGCAACGGGGGGGGATTCAGCGCTTGGTGGTGATGATTTTGACCGATTGCTTGCTGATTATTTGAAAAATAAATTAGGTTTAGCAAATAATACTGATCCTTATATAAACCAAAAAATTATTGATGAAACAGTTAAAATAAAAATAGAATTAAGTCAGCAAAACTCCGCTTTAGCCAATATAGAAGGTCGAACCTTAACTATAACGCGTAAACAATTTCAAAACTTAATTGAACCTTTAATTAAACGAACTTTAGTGGTTTGTCGTCGTGCATTAAGAGATGCTGAAATCAATATTGATGAAGTGGTTGAAGTTGTCATGGTTGGTGGATCAACTCGCGTCCCTTTAGTCCGACAATTAGTAGGTGATTTTTTTAGAAACGAGCCTTTAACTTCAATTGATCCTGATAAAGTTGTTGCCATTGGTGCGGCAATACAGGCTGATATTCTGATTGGTAATAAGCCCGATTCAGATATGTTATTGCTCGATGTTATTCCTTTGTCTTTAGGAATAGAAACGATGGGGGAATTAGTGGAAAAAATCATCCCACGTAATAGCACAATACCATGTGCCAGAGCTCAAGAATTTACCACATTCAAAGATGGTCAAACAGCCATGATGATTCATGTGTTACAAGGTGAGCGTGAAAGTGTTGCAGATTGCCGATCGTTGGCTCGATTTACGCTAAGAGGTATTCCCCCAATGCCTGCTGGCGGAGCACATATTCGTGTCACTTTCCAAGTGGATGCGGATGGTTTATTAAATGTTACAGCAATGGAAAAATCAACAGGTGTTGAAGCCGCAATTCAAGTTAAGCCCTCTTATGGTCTAACTGATAATGAAATTGCTAATATGATCCAAGATTCAATCAATCATGCGCAGCAAGATAAACAAGTAAGAATACTTGTCGAACAAAAGGTTGAAGCAGCACGAGTACTTGAAAGTTTACAAAGCGCCTTAGATAAAGATGCGGATCTATTAAATGAGCAACAGCTTAATCAGATTTTAATCGCTAAACATCAATTACAAGCAGTAAGTGAATTAGATGATAGTGATGCTATCAAAAAGCATATTAAAATTGTTGATAATGTGACTCAAGAGTTTGCTGCTAAACGTATGAATAGATCAATTCGTCAAGCCTTAACTGGCCATAAAGTTGATGATATTTAACAAACGAGATTATTATGCCCAAAATTACATTTTTACCTAATGCTGATCTTTGTCCTGAAGGCAAAACAGTTGAAGCTGAAGAAGGTGAATCTATTTTAGAAGTTGCACTTCGTAATGATATTGAAATTGAACATGCATGTGAAATGTCTTGTGCTTGTTCAACATGCCATTGTATTGTCCGCAAAGGTTTTGATTCACTCGAAGAAAGTGATGAGCAAGAGGATGACATGCTTGATAAAGCTTGGGGAGTAGAGCCTCATAGTCGATTAAGTTGTCAAGCGCGAGTTGCTGATGAAGATCTTGAAGTTGAAATTCCAAGATACAGTTTAAATCACGCTAAAGAAGATCATTAAAGAGACCGCCATGATGGCGGTTTTATTTACCATAATTTGTTTTAATTGCTGTAAAGCGTTTTTCTTCCTTATTATCATAATTATTGTCACATTTTTATTGATACCTTATTCGCTTTCGAATCTCATAAAATTAAAGATTGATTATCACAAATTCACATTTTAAAACCTAATCGTTTAGAAACTGAAATTTTAATTGGTATGAAAATTTATTCCAATCAAAATATTTTTAAATTTGTTGACAAGTTTCATCAGTAGGGCGTGAAACGTATCTCTATTACTGTTAGTACTGATGGAGTTTACTATATTGAAATAAATGGCGGGAAGGTTGGTCTGTATTTATGAATAATTTATTTTTAAAAATGATGTGTTGTGATTAAATTCATTTTCAAGCGTCAAAAACCTATAATTATACTTGTTATTTAAAAATGTTGTTCGTTAAATAATTATCTGTATGCTTTATTAATTACTCCTTGCATTCGTTTATAATTTACGTATAATTGACGCACTTTGTTTGTTGATTTTCCAACAGCAAATGCGTATAAAAATATAATTAATATGTAATATATTGAATTATATTAACAATACTCCCGATTTGGGGGTTACGAAAAGAACGGATTACACTCTCCTGTCAATCGAAACAGGGTGAGAGGAGTAATCTTTTGTTATAACTTTTAAATAATGGAGCTCTGGTCTCATGTCGAACCAAAGAATCCGTATCCGGTTAAAAGCGTTTGATCATCGTTTGATTGATCAATCAACTGCTGAAATTGTAGAAACTGCGAAGCGCACTGGTGCGCAAGTTCGTGGTCCTATTCCATTACCGACACGCAAAGAGCGTTTCACTGTATTGATTTCTCCGCACGTAAATAAAGATGCGCGTGATCAATATGAGATTCGTACTCATAAACGTCTAGTTGATATTGTTGAGCCAACTGAAAAAACAGTTGATGCTTTAATGCGTCTAGATCTTGCTGCCGGTGTTGATGTGCAGATCAGTTTAGGTTAATCCTAAGCTGAATGATTGAGAGGTCGAAACAATGATTGGTTTAATCGGTCGTAAAGTAGGAATGACACGAATCTTCACTGAAGAAGGTGTTTCTATTCCTGTCACCGTAGTAGAAGTTCAAAGCAACCGCGTTACTCAAGTTAAAACGCTTGAGAATGATGGTTATCAAGCTATTCAGGTTACTACTGGCAGCAAAAAAGCAAGCCGCGTAAATAAACCTGAAGCAGGTCATTTCGCTAAGGCTGGCGTTGAAGCTGGTCGTGGTCTATGGGAGTTCCGTTTTGAAGAAGGCGAATTTACTGTAGGTCAAAATATTAACGTTGATATTTTCACTGACGTTAAAAAAGTTGATGTTACTGGAACATCTAAAGGTAAAGGTTATGCAGGTGTAACTAAACGCTGGAATTTCCGTACTCAAGATGCAACTCATGGTAACTCTTTGGCACACCGTGGTCATGGCTCTATCGGTCAAAACCAAACTCCAGGTAAAGTGTTCAAAGGTCGTAAAATGGCAGGTCACTTAGGTAATGAGCGTGTAACTGTTCAAAACTTAGATATCGTGCGCGTTGATGCAGAACGTAACCTTTTATTAATAAAAGGTGCTGTTCCAGGCGCAATTAATAGTGACGTAATTGTTAAACCGGCAATCAAGGCTTAACGTCGAGGAGATAGAGATGGAATTAGTAGTAAAAGACGCGCAAGCGCTTTCTGTTTCCGAAACTACCTTCGGACGTGAGTTTAATGAAGCGTTAGTTCATCAAGTAGTTGTTGCTTATGCATCTGCTGCTCGTCAAGGCTCACGCGCACAAAAAACTCGTGCAGAAATCGCTGGTTCAGGTAAAAAACCATGGCGTCAAAAAGGCACAGGTCGTGCTCGTTCAGGTTCTATTAAGAGCCCTATTTGGCGTAGCGGTGGTGTGACATTTGCAGCAAAACCACAAGATCATAGCCAAAAAGTTAACCGTAAAATGTATCGTGGTGCATTAAAGAGTATTTTCTCTGAATTAGTGCGTCAAGAACGTTTAGTTGTGGTTGAAACATTCACTGTTGAAGCACCTAAGACTAAATTATTAACTCAGAAATTAAATGATATGAACCTTAATGATGTTCTTATTATTACTTCTGATGTTGATGAAAATCTTTTCTTAGCAGCACGTAACTTACATAAAGTTGATGTGCGTGATGTGGCAGGTATTGATCCAGTTAGTTTGATTGCATTTGACAAAGTGGTTATCACTGTTGATGCTGTTAAACAAGTAGAGGAGATGTTAGCATGATTCGTGAAGAGCGTCTGCTTAAAGTCCTGCGAGCACCACATATTTCTGAAAAAGCATCTATTTCAATGGAAAAAACGAATACATTAGTATTGAAAGTTACTAAAGATGCTACTAAGAGAGAGATTAAAGCCGCAGTTGAACAACTATTTGAAGTTAAAGTAGATGGCGTTAATACACTTGTTGTTAAAGGCAAAGTTAAACGTCGTGGTCAACAAATCGGTCGCCGTAGCGACTGGAAAAAAGCTTACGTTACTTTAGCAGAAGGTCAAAATTTAGACCTTGCTGGCGTCGCTGAGTAATTCGGAGGAGTAAGAACAATGGCAGTTGTTAAGTGTAAACCTACATCTCCGGGTCGTCGCCACGTTGTTAAAGTGGTTAACCCAGAGTTGCATAAAGGTAAGCCTTATGCACCGTTGCTTGATTCAAAAAGCAAAACTGGTGGTCGCAATAATAATGGTCGTATCACTACCCGTCATATCGGCGGTGGTCATAAACAACATTATCGTATTGTTGACTTTAAGCGTAATAAAGATGGTATTCCAGCAGTTGTTGAACGTTTGGAATATGATCCAAATCGCAGTGCAAATATTGCATTGGTTTTATATAAAGACGGTGAACGTCGTTATATTTTAGCGCCTAAAGGCTTAAAAGCAGGTGATCAGATCCAATCTGGTGTTGATGCATCAATTAAAACAGGTAACTGTTTACCGATGCGTAATATTCCAGTCGGTTCTACCGTGCATAATATTGAAATGAAACCAGGTAAAGGCGGACAACTTGCTCGCTCAGCTGGTAGTTATGTTCAAATCGTTGCTCGTGATGGTGCTTATGTAACATTACGTCTACGTTCAGGTGAAATGCGTAAAGTGTTATCTGATTGCCGCGCCACTATTGGTGAAGTGGGTAATTCAGAACATATGCTTCGTGTATTAGGTAAAGCAGGTGCTTCGCGTTGGCGTGGTATTCGTCCTACTGTTCGTGGTACAGCAATGAACCCGGTAGACCATCCACATGGTGGTGGTGAAGGTCGTAACTTTGGTAAACATCCTGTGTCTCCATGGGGTCAAAAAGCCAAAGGATTGAAAACGCGTAGCAACAAACGTACTGATAAGTATATTGTTCGCCGTCGCAATAAGAAATAATTAATATAGAGGATTAGCTATGCCACGTTCTCTCAAGAAGGGTCCTTTTATTGACCTACACTTGCTGAAGAAGGTAGAGAAAGCGGTGGAAAGCGGGGACAAGAAACCAATTCGTACTTGGTCCCGTCGTTCAACGATCTTTCCTAATATGATCGGTTTGACCATCGCTGTCCATAATGGTCGTCAGCACGTTCCTGTTTATGTTTCCGACGAAATGGTTGGTCATAAATTGGGTGAATTCGCGCCGACTCGTACTTATCGCGGCCACGCGGCTGATAAGAAAGCTAAGAAGAAATAAGTAGGAGAAAGAGATGGAAACAATTGCAAAGTATCGCCACGCTCGTTCTTCTGCGCAAAAAGTTCGCTTAGTTGCAGATCTTATTCGCGGTAAGAATGTGTCTCAGGCACTTGATATTTTAACGTACACCAATAAAAAAGCGGCTGTACTGGTTAAAAAAGTATTAGAGTCTGCTATTGCTAATGCAGAGCATAACGATGGTGCTGATATTGATGATCTAAAAGTTGCGAAAATTTTCGTAGATGAAGGCCCAACCATGAAGCGTATTATGCCTCGTGCGAAAGGTCGTGCAGATCGAATTTTGAAGCGTACGAGTCACATCACCGTGATCGTCTCAGATCGCTAGGCTGGAGAATAGCAATGGGTCAAAAAGTAAATCCAAATGGTATCCGACTAGGCATCGTCAAGCCTTGGACATCTACATGGTATTCGGGTACAAAGACATTCGCTGATAATTTAGAAAGTGATTTTAGAGTGCGTGAATTCTTGAACAAAGAATTAGCACAAGCATCAATCTCTAAGATTGTAATCGATCGTTCAGCAGAAACCAACGTTCGCATTACTATTCACACTGCTCGTCCAGGTATTGTGATTGGTAAAAAAGGTGAGGATGTTGAAAAATTACGTAATGCCGTAGCTTCTATTGTCAATAAATATAAAGACAAAAGAGAAAAACGTGATGTTGCAGTACAAATTAATATTGCCGAAGTTCGTAAACCTGAACTTGATGCTAAATTAGTTGCTGACAGCATTACTTCTCAGTTAGAACGCCGTGTTATGTTCCGTCGTGCTATGAAACGTGCGGTTCAAAACGCAATGAAAGCGGGTGCTAAAGGTATCAAAGTTGAAGTAAGTGGTCGTTTAGGCGGCGCTGAAATCGCTCGTAGTGAATGGTATCGTGAAGGTCGTGTTCCTTTACATACATTACGTGCTGACATCGACTATGGTTTGTCTGAAGCATTAACAACCTATGGTATTATTGGTGTTAAAGTGTGGATCTTCAAAGGTGAGATCCTTGGTGGTATGGCTGCCGTTGAACAAGCAGAAAAACAACCTGCTGCTCAACCGAAAAAGCAGCGCAAAGGCCGAAAACAATAAGGAGCGTCGCTGATGTTACAACCAAAGCGTACAAAATTCCGTAAAGTGCACAAGGGCCGCAATCGTGGTCTTGCTGTAAGTACTGACGTTAGTTTCGGTACATTCGGTCTTAAGGCTGTGGGTCGTGGTCGTTTGACTGCGCGCCAGATCGAAGCGGCACGTCGTGCAATGACTCGTGCAGTTAAGCGTCAAGGTAAAATCTGGATTCGAGTTTTCCCTGATAAACCAATTACTGAAAAACCACTTGAAGTGCGTATGGGTAAAGGTAAGGGTAACGTTGAATACTGGGTTGCTCAGATTCAACCAGGTAAAGTCCTTTATGAAATGGACGGAGTACCGGAAGAAGTTGCTCGTGAAGCATTTGCGTTGGCAGCTGCAAAACTGCCAATTAAAACCACCTTTGTGATTAAGACGGTGATGTAAATGAAAGCAAAAGAGCTACGCGAAAAAAGCGTTGAAGAGTTAAATACTGAACTTCTTAATTTATTACGTGAGCAATTTAACTTACGTATGCAATTAGCTGGGGGTCAGTTAACACAAACTCATATGTTAAAACAAGTGCGTCGTAATATTGCACGAGTTAAAACGTTATTAACTGAGAAGGCGGGTGCGTAATATGACTACTGAAGTAAAAATTCGTACTCAGCAAGGTCGTGTTATTAGCGACAAAATGGATAAATCTATTACTGTAGCTATTGAACGTAAAGTGAAGCATCCGTTATATGGTAAGTTCATTAAACGTACGACTAAATTGCATGTACATGATGAAAACAACGAGTGTGGTATTGGTGATACTGTAGAAATTAAAGAGTGTCGTCCATTATCAAAAACCAAATCATGGACTCTTGTTCGAATCGTTGAAAAAGCGGTTAGTTAATCTTTTTGATTAAAAACTGTACATAATATAATAAACGGCTCGACGGCCGTTTATTTTATGCTATCCATTTTATTTGAGTGGTGTTATACTATGCACCCTCACGTAAGTGGGTTTTTGGTTGTCTATTCTTATCCATGGAAGTTGAGGTGGATGAAGGTAGATTAGACAATAATTAATTTATACGGAGCATTAAAATGATCCAAGAACAGACTAGGCTAGATGTTGCCGATAACTCTGGCGCACGTAGTGTAATGTGTATCAAGGTTCTCGGTGGATCGCACCGTCGTTATGCAGCGGTAGGTGATATCATCAAAGTTACTATCAAAGAAGCAATTCCACGTGGTAAAGTTAAGAAAGGTGATGTACTTAAAGCTGTGGTTGTGCGCACTAGAAAAGGTGTTCGTCGTCCTGATGGATCTGTCATTCGTTTCGATCGCAATGCGTGTGTTATTTTAAATAATAACAGTGAGCAACCGATTGGTACGCGTATTTTTGGACCGGTCACTCGTGAACTTCGTTCTGAGAAGTTTATGAAGATCATTTCATTAGCACCAGAAGTACTGTAAGGAGCGGGTAATGGCAGCGAAAATCCGTCGAGAAGATGAAGTTATCGTGTTAACTGGTAAAGATAAAGGTAAACGCGGTAAAGTAAAAAGCGTTTTGTCTACTGGCAAAGTGATTGTTGAAGGTATTAATTTGGTGAAAAAACACCAAAAACCTGTACCTGCACTAAATCAAGAAGGTGGAATTGTTGAAAAAGAAGCAGCTATTAATGTTTCTAATGTAGCAATTTTTAACCCAGCTACAGGCAAAGCAGATCGCGTAGGCTTTCGTATTGAAGACGGTAAAAAAGTCCGTTTTTATAAGTCTACTAATGAATTAATTAAATAAGTAATTTGGAGTGTACGATGGCGAAACTGCATGATTACTACAAAGCACAGGTAGTAAATAAACTGCAAGAACAGTTTGGCTACAAATCTGTCATGCAAGTCCCTCGGATCGAAAAGATCACCTTGAATATGGGTGTGGGTGAAGCAATTACTGATAAAAAATTATTAGATAATGCGGTTGCAGACTTAGCTGCAATCAGTGGTCAAAAACCACTAGTCACTAAAGCACGCAAATCAGTTGCTGGTTTTAAAATCCGTCAAGGGTATCCTATTGGTTGTAAAGTCACTTTACGTGGCGAACGCATGTGGGAATTTTTTGAACGTCTAGTTTATATTGCTCTTCCTCGTACTCGAGATTTTCGTGGTTTAAGCGCAAAATCTTTCGATGGTCGTGGTAACTATAGCATGGGTGTTCGTGAACAAATCGTTTTCCCTGAAATCGATTATGATAAAGTTGATCGTGTTCGTGGTTTAGATATTACTATCACAACTTCTGCACAATCAGATGAAGAAGGCCGAGCTTTATTATCTGCCTTTAACTTCCCATTTCGTAAGTAAGGTAGGGCATAATGGCTAAACAATCAATGATTGAACGCGACAAGAAACGCGTAAAGCTAGCAGAAAAATATTTTGCAAAGCGTCAAGAATTAAAAGCGATTATCTCTGATCTTAATGCATCAGATGAAGATCGTTGGAATGCAGTGCTTAAATTGCAAACGCTTCCTCGTGATTCTAGTCCATCACGTCAACGTCGTCGTTGTCGTCAAACTGGTCGTCCTCATGGCGTCCTTCGTAAGTTTGGTTTAAGCCGTATTAAGGTTCGTGAATCAGCCATGCGTGGTGAGATTCCTGGTCTTAAAAAGGCAAGTTGGTAATCAGGGGAGTGTTATAGATGAGCATGCAAGATCCTATAGCAGATATGTTGACCCGTATTCGTAACGGTCAAGCTGCGAATAAAGTTGCAGTCACCATGCCTTCCTCTAAGCTAAAAGTGGCAATTGCCAATGTGCTAAAAGAAGAAGGTTATATCGGGGACTTTAAAATTGTTGGTGACACTAAGCCAGAATTGGAAATTACTTTAAAATATTTCCAAGGTAAAGCTGTTGTAGAAAGTATTAAACGTGTTAGCCGTCCAGGTTTACGTATTTATAAACGTAAAGATGAATTGCCAAAAGTTATGGCAGGACTAGGTATTGCAGTCGTTTCTACTTCTAAAGGTGTTATGACTGATCGTGCAGCACGCCAAGCAGGTCTTGGTGGTGAAATTATCTGCTACGTAGCGTAAGGGAGAAAAAAATGTCTCGTGTTGCAAAAGCACCTGTCGTTGTTCCTGCTGGCGTAGAGGTAAAACTCAATGGTCAGGTAATTACGATTAAAGGTAAAAATGGCGAGTTATCTCGCACAATTAATAAAGCTGTTGTAATTAATCAAGAAGAAGATCAAATTAAATTTGGTCCTCGCGATGGCTTTGCAGATGCTTGGGCTCAAGCAGGTACTGCACGTGCATTGGTTAATGCAATGGTTATTGGTGTTACTGAAGGTTTTACTAAAAAACTTCAGTTAGTTGGTGTCGGCTATCGTGCACAAGTTAAAGGTAATGCAATTGGTTTATCTCTTGGATATTCTCATCCAATTGAACATCAATTACCAGATGGTGTAAAAGCTGAATGTCCATCACAAACTGAAATCGTACTAACAAGTGCTGATAAACAGTTAATTGGACAAGTTGCAGCAGATATCCGTGCTTATCGTCGTCCTGAACCTTATAAAGGTAAAGGTGTTCGTTACGCAGATGAAGTTGTGCGTACTAAAGAAGCTAAGAAAAAGTAAGGTAACACTATGGATAAGAAATCAGCTCGTATCCGTCGTGCAACTAAAGCGCGTCGCAAGATGCATGAACTACTTGCAACTCGCTTGGTGGTTCACCGCACTCCGCGTCATATTTATGCGCAGATTATCGCACCAAACGGATCAGAAGTACTGGCAGCCGCTTCTACATTAGAAAAAGCTATCAGTGAAAGTTTAAAATACACTGGAAACAAAGATGCAGCAGCAGCAGTTGGTAAAGCAATCGCAGAGCGCGCATTAGCGAAAGATATCAAAGAAGTTTCATTTGATCGTTCAGGTTTCCAATATCATGGTCGAGTTCAGGCGCTAGCAGATGCTGCTCGCGAAGCTGGCCTACAGTTCTAAGGTAGGAGTTAAAGATGTCAAACATCGAAAAACAAGCTGGTGAACTGCAGGAAAAATTAATCGCAGTTAACCGAGTTTCTAAAACCGTAAAAGGTGGTCGTATTTTTAGTTTTTCTGCACTAACAGTAGTTGGTGACGGTAATGGCCGCGTAGGTTTTGGATATGGTAAAGCACGTGAAGTGCCAGCAGCAATCCAAAAAGCAATGGAAAAAGCACGTCGTAATATGATTAATATTGCGTTAAATAACGATACTTTACAGCATCCAGTTAAAGGTGCTCACACAGGTTCTCGTGTTTATATGCAACCTGCATCAGAAGGTACTGGTATCATCGCCGGTGGTGCAATGCGTGCTGTTTTAGAAGTTGCAGGAGTTCGTAACGTTCTAGCTAAAGCATATGGTTCTACAAACCCAATTAACGTGGTTCGTGCAACAATTGATGGCTTAGAAAATATGAAATCACCAGAAATGGTTGCTGCTAAACGTGGTAAAACCGTCGAAGAAATTTTGGGGTAATTAGCCATGGCAAAAACAATTAAAATTACACAAACTCGTAGTTCTATTGGTCGTCTACCGAAGCATAAAGCAACGTTAGTTGGTCTAGGATTACGTCGTATTGGTCATACTGTTGAACGCGAGGATACTCCTGCGATTCGCGGTATGGTAAACCAAGTTTATTACATGGTTAAAGTTGAGGAGTAATAGTAATGCGTTTAAATACTTTATCTCCTGCTGAAGGTTCAAAGCATGCACCTAAACGTGTAGGTCGAGGCATTGGTTCTGGATTAGGTAAAACTGGTACTCGTGGTGTTAAAGGTCAAAAATCTCGTTCAGGTGGTGGCGTACGTCGCGGCTTCGAAGGTGGTCAAATGCCTTTATATCGTCGTTTACCAAAATTTGGTTTTACCTCACGTAAAGCTCAAGTTACAGCTCAAGTTCGTCTTTCAGATTTAATGAAAGTTGAAGGTGATATTGTTGACCTAAATAGCTTAAAAGTTGCTAATGTGATTAATTCACAAATCGAGTATGCGAAAATTATGTTATCTGGTGAAGTAACTAAACCTGTAACTGTTCGCGGTATTCGAGTGACTAAGGGTGCTAAAGCTGCAATTGAAGCTGCTGGCGGAAAAATTGAGGAATAATTAGAAAGATGGCAAAGCAACCAGGATTAGATTTTCAAAGTACACGAGGCGGTAGCGGTGAGCTTAAAAGACGTTTATTATTTGTGTTTTTAGCGCTTATTGTTTTCCGTCTTGGTTCTTACGTTCCGGTTCCTGGTATTGATACTAAAGCGTTATCGGACTTACTAGAACAAGCATCATCTAATGGTATTGTTGGTATGTTCAATATGTTCTCTGGTGGTGCTTTAAGCCGTGCTTCAATTTTTGCTTTAGGGATAATGCCTTATATTTCTGCATCCATTATTGTGCAATTATTAACGGCCATTAGCCCTAAACTCGCAGAATTGAAGAAAGAAGGTGAATCAGGACGTAAGAAAATCAGTCAGTACACCCGTTACGGCACATTGGCTTTAGCGATGGTACAAGCAGTTGGTATTGCGACTGGTTTACCAAATATTCCTGGTTATGGTCAAGTTGTGATTGATCCAGGATTTTCTTTCTATTTTATTGCATCGGTTAGCTTAGTTACTGGCACTATGTTTCTTATGTGGTTGGGTGAACAGATCACGGAACGCGGTGTAGGTAATGGTATCTCAATCATTATCTTTGCTGGTATCGTTGCAGGTCTTCCTCATGCAATATATGAAACAATTGAACAAGCTCGTTCTGGTTCATTGCATCCGATTTTATTATTAGTCGTCGCAGCATTAGTGGTTGGAGTGACTTATTTTGTTGTATTTGTTGAACGTGGTCAACGTCGTATAGTTGTCAACTATGCACAGCGTCAACAAGGTCGTAGAGTTTATGCAGCACAAAGTACACATTTACCATTAAAAATAAATATGGCAGGCGTTATTCCTGCAATATTTGCTTCAACAATTGTTATGTTACCATCAATGATGGCTTCTTGGTTTCAAGGAGATGGTGAAGGATGGAGATATATTATTGTTCTTATAGGTCAATATTTTTCTCATGATCAACCATTATATATAATCTTTTTTGCAGCAGCGATTATCTTCTTTTGTTTCTTTTATACGGCGTTGGTTTTCAACCCAAGAGAGACGGCAGATCAGCTAAAAAAATCTGGTGCATTTATTCCAGGTATCCGTCCAGGTGAACAAACATCTAAATATATCGACAAAGTAATGACTCGTTTAACGCTGGTTGGCGCAATCTACATTACTTTTGTATGTTTGGTACCAATGTTTATGACAAGTGCAATGAAAGTTCCGGTTCAATTCGGTGGAACTTCATTATTAATTGTGGTTGTTGTAATCATGGATTTTATGGCACAAGTACAGACTTTAATGATGCCAAATCGTTATGAGTCAGTGTTAAAGAAAGCGAACCTTAAAGGCTACGGCCGATAAGTTAGCCAGAAGTTACGGAGAAAAACATGAAAGTTCGTGCTTCAGTCAAGAAATTATGCAGAAATTGTAAAATCATTAAACGTAATGGCATTGTTCGTGTCATTTGCGTTGAAGGTAAACATAAACAACGTCAAGGCTAATTATTTAGTTGCGAAGTTGTAACTTTTGCATATTTTACTTGCCAAAGTATAGTAAAGCTGGCTAGAATAGCCAGCCTAAATTTATTTGTAAAATCGCTGTTTGAGTATCCTGAAAACGGGCTTTTCAGTATAGTGATTTTACTAAACATTAACAATAAAGGAGTGCATAGTGGCCCGTATAGCAGGCATTAACATTCCTGATCAACAACATGCTGTAATTGCTTTACAAGCAATTTATGGTATCGGAAGTACCCGCGCTAAGACAATTTGTGCTGAAGCTGGTATTCCAGAACATGTTAAGATCAGAGAACTATCTGAAGATCAGATTGAAACGTTACGTGAACAAGTCGCTAAATTCACAGTTGAAGGTGATTTGCGTCGTGAAGTAACTATGAGTATCAAGCGTTTATTAGACCTTGGTTGTTATCGTGGCATGCGTCACCGTCGTGGACTTCCGGTTCGTGGTCAACGCACTAAGACTAACGCTCGTACCCGTAAGGGACCGCGTAAGCCAATCAAGAAATAATTGAGGTATAATTAAATGGCAAAGACACCTGTTCGTACACGTAAACGTGTTAAAAAGCAAGTTTCTGATGGTATAGCTCATATTCATGCATCATTTAACAATACAATCGTAACTATTACCGATCGTCAAGGTAATGCGTTGGGTTGGGCAACCGCTGGTGGTTCTGGTTTCCGTGGCTCTCGTAAGTCAACACCTTTTGCAGCTCAAGTAGCCGCGGAGCGTTGTGCTGAAGCCGTCAAAGATTACGGAATTAAGAATCTGGAAGTTATGGTAAAAGGACCTGGTCCTGGTCGTGAGTCAACAATTCGTGCATTAAATGCAGCGGGTTATCGCATCACTAATATTACTGATGTTACTCCGATTCCTCATAACGGTTGTCGTCCACCAAAGAAACGTCGTGTTTAATTTTATTAAACATTGAATGTTTAGGATTATTGGAGAAATAAAATGGCAAGATATTTGGGACCAAAGCTCAAATTAAGTCGTCGTGAAGGTACAGATTTATTCCTTAAGTCTGGCGTCCGAGCGATTGATAGTAAATGTAAATTAGAACAAGCTCCTGGACAACATGGTGCGCGTAAACCGCGTTTATCAGATTATGGTGTTCAGTTACGTGAGAAACAAAAAGTTAGACGTATTTATGGAATCTTAGAACGTCAATTCCGTAATTATTACAAAAATGCTGCGCGTATTAAAGGCAATACCGGGGAAAACCTACTTGGTCTTTTAGAGCGTCGTTTAGATAACGTTGTTTATCGTATGGGATTTGGTGCAACTCGCGCTGAAGCTCGTCAATTAGTTAGTCATAAAGCTGTTCTTGTTAATGGTCAGGTAGTGAACATTGCTTCTTATCAGGTTTCACCTGAAGATGTCATTAGTGTTCGCGAAAAATCAAAAAAACAAGCACGTATTAAAGCCGCTTTAGAGTTAGCTGAACAACGTGAAAAACCAACATGGTTAGAAGTTGATGCTAGCAAAATGGAAGGTGTATTTAAACGCTTACCAGAACGTTCAGATTTATCTGCTGACATCAACGAACATTTGATCGTCGAACTTTACTCTAAGTAAAGTTTAGCACTTAAGAGAGGACATAATGCAGGGTTCTGTAACAGAGTTTTTAAAACCTCACCTAGTTGATGTTGTTCAATACAGTCAAACTCATGCTAAAGTGACTTTAGAGCCACTTGAGCGTGGTTTTGGTCATACTTTAGGTAATGCACTACGCCGCATTTTATTATCATCTATGCCGGGACATGCAGTAACCGAAGTTGAAATTGACGGTGTTCTGCATGAGTACAGTACTAAAGAAGGCGTTCAAGAAGATGTGCTTGATATTCTGCTTAATTTGAAAAAATTGGCAGTTCGAGTACATAATAAAGATGATGTTATGCTGACTTTAAATAAATCAGGTATTGGTGCGGTAACTGCATCGGATATCACTCATGATGGTGATGTTGAAATTGTTAATCCTGATTTAGTAATTTGTCATCTTACTGATGCCAATGCTTCAATTAGTATGCGTATTCGTGTACAACGAGGACGTGGTTATGTCCCTGCTTCTGCTCGTGTCAAGTCAGAAGATGAAGATCGACCAATTGGTCGTTTGTTAGTTGACGCATGTTATAGTCCTGTTGAGCGTATCGCTTATTCTGTCGATGCTGCTCGTGTGGAACAGCGTACAGATTTAGATAAACTGGTTATCGATATGGAAACAAATGGTACAATCGATCCTGAAGAATCTATTCGTCGTGCATCAACAATTTTGGCTGAACAACTTGAAGCTTTCGTTGATTTACGTGATGTACGTCAACCTGAAGTTAAAGAAGATAAACCGGAGTTCGATCCAATTCTTTTACGTCCAGTAGATGATTTGGAATTAACCGTTCGGTCTGCTAATTGCTTAAAAGCAGAAGCAGTTCATTATATTGGTGATTTAGTGCAACGTACTGAAGTTGAGTTACTGAAAACTCCTAATCTTGGTAAGAAATCGCTTACTGAAATTAAGGATGTGCTCGCATCTCGTGGTTTATCTTTAGGCATGCGTCTTGAGAACTGGCCACCAGCAAGTATTGTTGAAGACTAAGATAAAATTTATAAGAAGGATAAAGTTATGCGCCATCGTAAAAGTGGTCGTCAACTGAACCGAAATAGCAGCCATCGTCAAGCAATGTTTCGTAACATGACTAGTTCACTTGTTGAACATGAAATCATCAAAACTACATTGCCTAAAGCAAAAGAGTTGCGTCGTGTTGTTGAACCGTTAATTACGCTAGCCAAAAGCGATAGCGTAGCTAATCGCCGTCTGGCATTTGCTCGTATCCGTGATAAAGATACAGTGAAAAAATTATTTTCAGATTTAGGTCCACGTTTTGCTACCCGTCCTGGTGGTTATGTACGCATTTTAAAATGTGGTTTCCGTGATGGAGATAATGCCCCAATGGCTTATATTGAATTAGTTGATCGCCCTGCAGTAGAAGCAGCAGAAGCAGCAACTGAGTAATTATAAAATCATTGTGTACAAAAACCGGCTATAAGCCGGTTTTTTATTAATCAAATATAGGTTATTCATTTGTAGGAGATGGTATATTTAAATAACAAATAATTAACTTTATTATTGTGTTTTCAGTTAAAAATTCAATGTAGTCACTATAAAATGTACAATACATATTAATAATGTGGCGGTGGAGTCTCTTCAGATAAGTTAGCAATATTTGACACTTGTGTAGCTTGAAGTTTTTGTGATAACAACGTTAATTGTTCTTTAAGTTTGCTGATATCCGATTGTAGGTTAACCACCATCTGATTCAATTCTTCAATGGTCATTTCTTGAAATGCAACTTTTGTTTCTAGTAATTCTAATTGATGTTTCATAAAGCGTTTTTTTGATTCGATTCATTTTTTTATATTGTAAGCAAAAAAGCTTATGAAATCCATCCACGTTCGGCAAAAGAGACATATTCTCCTTTACCTATTACAAGATGATCAATAACTCGGATATCAATCAACTCACAAACTTGCTCTATTTTTTTAGTTAATATACGATCAGCCTGACTTGGTTCAGCCATTCCTGATGGATGATTATGCGCTAAAATCAAACCTGCTGCATTATGTTGTAATGCTCGCCTAGCGACTTCCCTCGGATGCACTTCGACACAATTGTAGGTACCTACAAACATTTCTTCAGATGTAATTACTTGATGTTGATTATTTAAAAAAATCACCATAAAAATCTCACGATCTTTATTCGCTAATCGGCTGGCCAAATAATGATGTGTTAAGGATGGTGAGGAAAGAAAGTTTTCATTTGCCATTTTAACTCTAAGATATCGATGTGAAAGTTCAATGACTGCTTTTAATTGTGTGTATTTAACTGTTCCTAATCCATGTTTATTACAAAATTCACTATGACTTGCATTAATTAAGTTATATAAGGAACCAAATTCACTTAATAATTGTTGAGATAACTGTAAAACAGGTAAATTACGCGTACCAGTACGTAAAAATATTGCTAATAATTCAGTATCACTTAAGGTTTCTACTCCAAATTTCAAAAGCTTTTCGCGGGGCATTAATGTTGGATGTAGTGCAGGCATAATACAATTCCTATTATTCAAAACTGAATTATTGGTGAAATAATAAATTAGATAAAATAATCAATAAAAGTATTATGAACTACTTCACAAAAAAAAGAGAAATTTTGCACAATAGAAAAAAAGCGCCTAACAGCGCTTTTGAAATATTGTAATCATTGTCGAAATAATTAATGACAACCACAACCACCGTGACTACCACCACAACAAGCATGGTTATCGTCTTCTTCATGATCATGTTCACCACAGCCACAACCGCCATGCCCATGATCGTGACCATGTTCACCATGAATATGTCCATGAGCAATTTCTTCTTCTGTTGCTTCACGTATAGCTAATACTTCACCTACAAACTGTAAATCTTGTCCGGCTAACATGTGATTACCATCGATAGTGATACTATCTCCATCAATAGCTGTTATTTCCACCGGCAGCGGTCCATGCTGTGTATCAGCAAAAAAACGCATGCCAACTTCTAATTCATCTACACCAACAAAAACATCTCGCGGAACATTTTGTACAAGTGCATCGTTAAAATCACCATAAGCATTAATTAGCTCAATATCAAATTTATCACCGATTTGATGACCTTCCAATGCTTTTTCTAAATCCGGTAATAAGTTTTCTGCTCCATGCAAATATTCACAAGGTGCGGCTTTAGTTGCTTCATCAACTAGTACACCATCTTTAGTTCGAACTTGAAAAGTTAAACTGACAACTTTATTTTTTGCTATTTTCATTTTTTCTCCAATAAACTTTTATTGAGCAAATTAAGTTAGATTTTAACGGAAAAAATCTAATCTGTATGCTATTTTCTTTTTAAAAAAATTTGGGATGAAATTAAGGAAATTTTTTTAATCTTCTATAAAATTTTTTCGATAAAAGATGCTTAAATCTGTTAACATCTGTAATATACTTAGCTCTATTTTATATTGTTTTGTATAAATCTATCATTGCTGAATTAAAGTTGTTCTGTTTCATTTTTTAATAATACATGTTTGGAGATGAATCATTTATCAATAAATTACTCAATTCAATCAAAATTCGAAACTAACTAAAAATTATAAGGAGTGATTGTGTTAAATATAAAACAATATTTTAATGGTAAAGTTCAGTCCATTGGCTTTCAAAATGCGTCTGTTGGTCAAGCATCTATTGGAGTAATGCTACCAGGTGAGTATATTTTTAGCACCGATAATCCTGAAGAAATGACTGTGATTACAGGCTCATTGAAAGTATTATTACCTACAGCAAAAGATTGGCAGATTTTTGAAATGGGGCAAATTTTTCATATTGTAGGAGAAAGTCAATTTGATGTTGTTGTTGTAGAACCTACAGCTTATTTGTGCCGCTATTTAGCAAAATATTAAATCATCCTTAATACTTTTCATGTTCTTGCAATATTCAATTCAGTAGCTTTACTGATTGATAGGAATAAATATCACTGTTCATTCGTTTTTTAGCAGATTTTAACTTTACTATGAACCATTCTCCCGTAACTTTACGGGAGAATAATGATATTGGGAATTATTTGAGTTCTAACTCATTCATTGCAGCGATACTAAATCCACCATCGACGTGTACAACTTCGCCAGTAATACCTGATGCAAGGTCTGAACATAAAAAGGCTGCTGAATTACCAACATCTTCTATTGTAACCGTACGGCGGATAGGAGTAACAGATTCGCAGTGCGATAACATTTTTTTGAAGTCTTTAATGCCTGATGCGGCAAGTGTACGAATTGGACCAGCTGAAATTGCGTTAACACGTACTCCTTCTGGTCCCATGGCGTTTGCCATATAACGAACATTTGCTTCAAGCGATGCTTTAGCTAATCCCATTACGTTGTAGTTAGGAATTGCACGTTCAGCCCCTAGGTACGAAAGTGTCACTAATGCTGAATTTGGATTTAACATTGGACGACATGCTTTAGCCATAGCCACAAAGCTGTATGAACTAATATCATGAGCGATAGTAAAGCCTTGGCGTGTAACCGCATTAACATAATCACCATCTAATTGGTCACCTGGAGCGAAAGCGATTGCATGTACAAATCCATCAAATTTGTCCCATGTTTTTTCTAGTTCAGTAAAAAGCTCAGTAATGCTTTCATCATGTGCTACATCACATGGTAACACGATGTTAGAAGCAAAATCCGCAGCAAACTCTTCAACACGAGTTTTCAATTTATCATTTTGATAAGTGAAAGCTAATTCAGCACCTTCACGATGCATAGCTTTTGCAATACCATAAGCAATAGAACGATTACTAGCAACACCGGTAACAAGTATGCGCTTACCTACTAAAAATCCCATAAATTTTTCCTCTAATATTTTAGCTATATAGTTTAGGATGGTGATGATTATATGTTGATAAAGTAAACTTCGCCACAATAAATTTAGTTTTAATGATTTTGTTTTGGTGACTGAGTGACCAGCAAAATGTTGTTTATATCATCAATAGTTAATTATAATAGTCAACTATTGGTTTATTTAACTCGCGATGAAATTTTGAAAAACCTAATTTGTTATAAAATATCATCTGTTTGGTATGCTAAATCATTACCGCAATCATTTCATGAAAAACATAATATGCAAGTTGGTACTTGGGCTAAGCTTCATATCCTGGTAGGCAGTATAGATTTAGAAATATTAACAGAAAAAGGAAAAATACAATCGAAACATCATTATGATGTTTTCCATCAGCCTGCTTTTATTTTGCCTCAACAATGGTATCGCATCGCTCAGGTATCTGAAGATTTGCAATGCCAACTATCATTTTATTGTTTACCAGAAGACTATACTTTTAAAAAGTATCAAATGACTAAAACACATTCTGAAGTACTAGCGGCAAGCAAAATTATTCCGTTAGGAAAAGTATTGGATTTAGGTTGTGGTTCAGGACGTAATTCGCTCTATTTACAGCTAATTGGATTTGCTGTGACTGCCGTTGATAAATCCGAATTGAATATTAGTAATTTACACCAAATCATCAATGATGGAAATTTAAAGCACCTTAGTACAAAGGTATATGATATCAATCAAGCAAATTTAGAAGGCGAATATGATTTTATTCTTTCAACTGTTGTCATGATGTTTTTGCAACCTGAAAAAATCCCTAACATTATTGATAATATGCAAAAATTGACTAAATCGGGAGGGTATAATCTTATTGTCAGTGCCATGTCGACTTCTGATTATCCTTGTTCTGTTGGTTTTTCATTTACGTTTAAAGAAAATGAATTGCGAGATTATTATCAGGATTGGAAAATACTGAAATATAACGAAAATGTTGGGGAGTTACATAAAACAGATAGACATGGTAATCGAATTAAATTGAGGTTTGCGACTTTGCTAGCTAAAAAACGGTAATAATTACAGGATGGATCATCCTGTAATTTTTTACATTGATCAATTAATTGTTATTTAGTTTTTCACCAACAACAAACCAAGCTTTACGAGAGTTTAATAAATCTTGAGCTGACATCGGTTTTTTGCCTGCGGGTTGTAAAAGTGTCATATTCAATGCACCGTCGCTTGTTGCAATGCATATCCCTTGTTTGTCTGCTTGTAAAATAGTACCGACTGGTTGATTGTGGGATATTGTTATCACTTCTGATTGCCATACTTTTACTGGTTCGCCATTTATTTCAAAATAACTCACAGGCCAAGGATTAAAGGCACGAACGCATCGTTCAAGTTGCTGTGCCGATAAATTCCAATCAAGTTTAGCTTCTTGTTTAGATAATTTTTCAGCGTAAGTAACTTCTGATGGATTTTGTTTTTTGGGTTGAATTTTCCCATCGGTAATCAGTGTTAATGTATCAAGTAGTCCTTGTGGACCTAATTTCGCCAGTTTGTTATATAACGTTGCACTGGTATCATAAGGTTCAATTGGACAGGTGAGTTTATATAACATATCACCCGTATCAAGCCCAGCATCCATTTGCATAATCGTAATACCTGTTAAAGTATCACCGGCCCAACAAGCGCGTTGAATAGGAGCGGCTCCACGCCACCTTGGTAATAACGAACCATGCACATTTAAACAACCAAGTTTTGGGGCATCTAATACTAATTGTGGTAAAATCAATCCATAAGCTACAACAACCATAATATCAGCATTTAGATCAGTAATGATTTTTTGATTTTCTAGTGTTTTAAGTGTTGAAGGTTGATAAATCGGAAGATCATTTTCTAATGCCAATTGTTTAACTGGACTAGCTGTTACTTTGTTGCCTCGACCTGCAGGACGATCAGGCTGTGTTAAAACTGCAACTACATTATGATTAGAATCAATTAATGCTTTTAAATGAGTGGCTGCAAAGTCAGGCGTACCAGCAAAAATGATATTTAACGGTTTAATTGTCTGTTGCATAAGTTTTATATCCATAATAAAAAATAATGATTATAATCGAAATTTCATTGAGAATCTTTAAACAAAAAAAGGGGCTATTATTTGTTACAGAAAAACCTTATTTTCGTATAGCATTATGTTAAATTAAATTACGAGTAAAATGATAAAGGTATGTTACGATTGATCATACCTTCTTTTTAGCAATCTAATACTTTCTGTGTTAATTTCATTGCATCTTGATACAAGATCCCAAATCAAAACATTCGTTTTAAGCGATCAAAATACCATTCATTTTTAAAAAGGGAAAAATATAGGTACTAAAGCAATATCTACAATCATTACCAAAAAGGTTAAAGGAATGCCAACTTTAACAAAATCACTAAAACTGTATCCTCCTGGTGCAACTACCATGGTTTTAACTGGTGAAGAAACAGGTGTAATAAACGACGCTGATGTTGCAATGGCGACTGTCATAGCAAAAGGATAAGGTGAGTAGTTAAATTTAATTGCTAAATCAATCGCAATTGGAGCAATTAAAATCGCAGTTGCAGTATTAGAAATAAATAACCCTACCGTTGAGCACAATAAAAAGATAAAAGTTAATATCATATATGGACCAAAAGATCTTAGGTGAATTTCTAACCATTCAGATATTAGCGAAATTCCTCCCGTTTTATTTAAAGCTACAGCGAAAGGCATCATCCCAATAATTAAAATTAATGTTGGCCAATGAATGGATTTATAAGCATTAGACATGTCAATGCAACGAGTGGCTCCCATTAATAGACAGGCAATGAGCGCAGCAACTACATTCGGTACAATACCTGTAACCATTAATAGAATCATTATTGTTAAATTTATTAAAGCTGCGGGAGCTTGTGAACTTGCAGGTGCGATATCATCAATATCAGCAGGGTAATCCAAGACCACAAAATCATTAGTGCGTGTTTGCAGTTTCTGAATTGATCCCCAATCTCCACATACCAATAATGTATCACTCATTTCTAAACGTTCTTGGAATAAGTTATTAGTTTCAACTGGAGCATGATTTCGCCAAATACCAATTACTGTTAGAAAATATTTTCCTCTGAAATCTATTTCATTGAGTGTTTTACCACACAGTGTTGATTCCGGTAGTAGTGCGACTTCGGCCATACCTACTTCTTTAACTTGTTCAGAAAAATATTCACCTCGTAAAATTTTAGGTTCAAGATTGTTTGTTGTTAGAAATGTTCGGTAATCGGCTTCTGAATGCGACATATCCAATAATAAAATATCATTTTCACGAAATTCGGTCGAACCATTTACTGGTATTAATACTTTATGAAATTTTCGCCAACGTTCAATACCAATAACATTTACACCATGTTCAGTGCGTAAATGTAAACCATCAATAGTTCTTCCTACAAAAGGCGAACCAGCTAATATCTGTGCGCGGTGAGCACGACCAATCAATTTATAGTCTCGAATTAGATCAGTTATTTTTCTTCTTTGTGGTTGAATATTTGTTGGTGTAACTTGTTCTGCGGTAAGCAACCAATTGCGTGTTAATATACAATAAATAACGCCAACAATTAAAACACCAATACCAATTGGCGTAATTGAGAAAAATCCGAACTCTTCTAGTGTGGCACGACTTAGCTCACTGTTTACTACCAGATTAGGCGCGGTAGCGACTAATGTCATCATGCCACTAATTAATGCTGCAATACAAAGAGGCATCATTAATTTTTTAATATGAATACCAGTATGATTAGCAATACTAATAGCTACAGGAATAAATATAGCGACAACCCCTGTTGAGCTCATTACTGAGCCAAGTAAAGCGATGCCTAACATGATGCAAGTGATAATTCGAATATCATTTTGACCGGCTATTTTAAGAATATATTCGCTCATCTTGTATGAAATACCCGTTCTTACCAAGCTTTCACCAATAACAAAAAGTAGTGCGATTAAGATAATATTGGGATCACTAAATCCAGAGAGTGCTTCAGTAGGCGTTAACACCCCCGTCATGGTGATTGCTGTAATTGTAAGTAATGCAATTATATCCATTCTTAACTTACTAATTGAAAATAAGATAATGGCAATACATAGCAATATACAAACAATAATTAGAGGGTAATGTTGGGTTAAATAATCAGGCAAAAAAGCAGTAATAAATGACATTAAGCCATGCTCAGATGACAAATTTTTCACAAAAATAACTCAATGAGGTAGATTTTATTTTATACATAATACCTTGATTTATTGTAATAGGGAATATTTTCTATTGCTATTTATTCAACAATAATTGATCATTTATTACATTTTTAACATTTCTTGCTAATTTTTTATAACCTATTCGTATTAACCAAACTTTGGTGTAATTTACCGAAGTTAACTTATTCAACTAATAACCCTTTTTTAGGAGAAAATATGACATCAAAGAAAACAGTTGCGCAAATTATAGTTGATATTTTGGGTGAAGCTGGTGTTAAACATTGTTATGGTATTGTAGGTGATACATTAAATCAAATTACTTCTGCTATTGAAAAAAGTGATATTGAGTGGGTTCACGTTCGACATGAAGAGGTTGGAGCTTTTGCAGCCGGAGCAGAAGCTTATCTCACTGATCAAATTACGGCTTGTGCTGGTTCTTGTGGACCCGGTAGTTTACATTTCATTAATGGTATTTATGAAGCACAAAGAAATAGAGTTCCAGTCATTTTATTAGCTAGTCAATTAATTACTTCTCAACAAGGAAACGACTTTCCACAAGAAGTAGATTTTGAATCGGTTTATAAAAATTGTTCCGTATTTTGTCGGGAAATTAGTGATGCAACTCAAGTCAGAGAAATTACTACTGCTGCTATTCAAGCTGCTATTAATCGACGCGGTGTTGCTGTATTGGTAATTCCTTATAATATTAGTTTAGAGAAAGTAGAAGATAAAAGTGGTCATAAGATTTATCATCCTAAACCAATAATACGCCCATCAGATAAGGAATTAGCTGAAATCGCAGATATTATAAATAAAAATCAAAAAGTGACCATCTTTGCTGGTCAAGGTGTCTATGATGCTCATAATGAGCTTATTGCATTTGCCGAAAAAATAAAATCGCCTATTGTACATACCTCTAGAGGTAAAGATTTTGTTGAATATGATAATCCATACAATGTTGGTATGACAGGAATGTTTGGTGTTAAATCAGGAACTATGGCAATTAAAGAGTGTGATGTTCTTATTATGTTAGGTACTGATTTTGCTTGGTCACAATTTTATCCAAATCATGCCAAAATTATTCAAATCGATATTGATGCAACTCACTTAGGACGACGTCACCCAGTAAGTATTGGTGTTGTTGGTAGTAGTAAACCAACTTTAACTGCTTTGTTACCTTTAGTTAACGAAAAAAAAGATACTAAATTTTTAGAAACATGCCAGGCATTATATAGTAGTGCCATGAGTAAATTGAATAAGAAAGCATTGGCTTCCAAATCAACTATCCATCCTCAATATTTAACTGAACTAATTGATAAATATGCAACAGATGATGCCGTGCTCTGCGCTGATGTTGGTTCGGCTATGGTATGGGCTTGTCGGCACTTTAATACTAATGGTAAAAGACGAACCGTCATTAGTTTAAAACATGGTACTATGGCAAATGCCATGCCGCAAGCTTTAGGTGTTCAAAAAGCGTTTCCTAATCGTCAAGTGATCACCTTATCCGGAGACGGTGGCATTAGTATGTTATTGGGCGATCTATTAACGACAATCCAAGAAAAATTACCAATAAAAATTATCGTACTTAATAATAGTTCACTTAATTTTGTAGAATTAGAACAAAAAGTAGAGGGATTAATTAATCACTATACTGATTTACAGAATCCTGATTTTGCTAAAGTAGCTGAATCGATGGGGTTATTTTCAATAAGGGTTGATGATTCAGATCTACTTGAAGCAGCAATGCAATCATTTTTAACTCATGATGGACCAGCGCTTTTGGACGTTAAAACGAGTGCTGATGAACTTGTTATGCCCCCTGAAATTCATGCTTCGCAAGTCATGGGGATGGCACTTTACAGTATGAAAGCTTCTTTGAGTGGAAAAATTGGCGACGTAATGAATTTATTGGTTGATAACTTTATCAAAAAATAATTTATAATGTTATTATTAATAATCTTTGTCAAAAAGTTTCAGGTTAAGAATACATTTCAGTATATTTTTTACTGATCTCTGCCGCATTTTGCGGCAGAAGAACTCATTTAGAAACTTACTGCACCTTCTTCAGCAGAAGTTAAATTTTCACGAACGATAGAAAATAGTTCTCGCCCATAACCGAGATGTGAATTAGATAAGTCAAAGCGATAAGGCTGACGTTTAGCTAGATTGTTGCGTCTACTAATAATGTTATTTCTCCAGTTAGTCCATTAACTCTAATCATATCTCCATTTTTTATTTTACTTAGTAAACCGCCATCATAGGCTTCTGGTGTTACATGTATTGCTGCTGGCACTTTACCTGATGCTCCTGATAATCTACCATCGGTTAATAAGGCAATTTTATACCTTCGATCTTGTAAAACTCCCAAAGGTGTTATTAATTTATGCAGTTCAGGCATACCGATTGCTTTAGGGCCTTGAAAACGAACCACTACAACACAACTTTTATCTAAGTTGCCTGCTTTATAGTCATCATCTAATTCATATTGACTATTAAAAACAACGGCTGGAGCTTCAATGACCTGATGTTCAGAAGCAATAGCAGAAGTTTTCATTACTGCTCTACCAATATTGCCTGACATCACTTTTAATCCACCATGTGAGTTAAAAGGTTTTTTTATTGATGCAATTACATTTTCATCTAATGATTGATTTGGACCTTCTCAGAAAATGAGTTTTCCATTTTTTAATATTGGCTCTTTGATATAATGACTCAATCCTCGACCCATAACCGTTTCTACATCTTCATGTAATAAGCCACCTTTAAGTAATTCTCTAATTAACACTGAAGTTCCACCTGCAGCTTGAAAATAGTTAATATCAGCCACTCCATTTGGATAAATTCGACATAAAAGTGGTACTACTGTTGAAAGATCTGAAATATCGTCCCAATTAACAATTATGCCTGCAGCTTTAGCTATTGCGACGATATGCATTGTTAAGTTAGTTGAACCGCCTGTAGCAAGTAAGGCAATTAAGCCATTGACAATGACTTTTTCATCAACCATTTTTCCAATAGGCTTATAATAAGCTGATTGTTAAGTTAACCGAGTAATCTGTCTCGCTGCTGCATTGGTTAACTCGAAACGTAAAGCCGTTTCTGGGTTGACCAATGCAGCTCCCGGCAAGGGTAATCCCATTAATTCTATCACCATTTGGTTACTGTTTGCCGTTCCATAAAAAGTACAAGTACCACTAGAATGATAAGATGCAGCTTCTGATTCTAATAAATCTTCACGCGAGGCTTTTCCTTCAGAATAGAGTTGACGTATACGAACTTTCTCTTTATTTGATAGTCCAGAGGGCATAGGTCCAGCTGGTACAAAAATTGTGGGTAGATGACCATAGGTTAGAGCCCCAACTAATAAACCCGGTACAATTTTATCGCATATGCCAAGGTATAACGCACCGTCAAACATGTTATGTGCAAGACTAACAGCAACCGACATCGCAATGATATCTCAACTTATTAATGATAGCTCCATTCCTGGTTCACCTTGAGTTACTCCATCGCACATTGCTGGTATCCCTCCTGCGATTTGGCCAACTGCTCCAACTTCATGTAAGACTTTGCGAATTTGTTCTGGATAGAACTCATAAGGTTTATGGGCTGAAAGCATATCGTTGGAAGAACTAATAATAGCAATATTACTTTTTAAAATATTTTTTAGATCATTCTTATCATCAAGATAGCAGGCTGCAAAAGCATGTGCTAAATTACTACATGGCAATTTAGAGCGGGTAACTTTGTTAATCATCGCATCTTCAATTTTTTGCAGATAGGCTGTGCGAGAAGCTTTAGAGCGTTCAATAATTCGTTGTGTTACATTGTTGACAGTTGGATTCACATTAACCTATTGTATAATTTATTATTTTATATTCTATTTTTTGCGCTGGCATGTTGTGCTTATTAACTGTTGGGTATCATGCACAACCCCTTCTAAAGATTGTTCTATATTGACGGTATACACATCTTTTTCATCAACAGTGGGTTCTTCAAGAGTATCAAATTGCGATTGTAACATCCCTGTTTTTTGATAATGGTCCTTTCGTTTTGCTAAACGATCAGCAATTACATCATAACTACCTTTTAAATAGATAAAGTGTACATTTTCGTTTTTACCACGGATAATGTCCCTATATTTCCGTTTCAAAGCTGAGCAGATGATAATTGAAATATTATTAATGTTGCTCATAGCGAATGCCGCATTACTAATCAAATCAAGCCAAGGAAAACGATCTTCATCATTTAATGGTGTTCCACTACGCATTTTTAAAATATTTGCTTTAGGATGCAAAAAATCACCATCAAGAAATGCTGCATCAAGATTATATGAAACTTGCTTGGCAACTGCGGATTTACCACTACCAGAAACACCCATTAATATAAAAACTTGTTTTTTATTTTTCGTCACAGTGGCTCCTTAATATGCAAATTGTTACGGGTAACATTTTTGCATATTAAGTATTTTTTTCAATTTAAAAACCTTCTTTTTGTGATCGTGATCATACTTTTCTTCATAAACAAAAATAATTACAAGTTTGCGTTTTGATCTTTATTTAAAAAATAGATTTCGATCACAAAAATATAAAAGTCTATTTGCTTTTTAAATCGAAAGAAAATAATCTTTCGTTAAATATTTTGTTTTCGAAAGTTAAAAAAGTTAATAGAAGTACAACAATGGAGATTTAATATGAACAAGTGTCAGCTTATTTTCGAAGACAAGCTCAAATTTAACAATGAGCGAGAAGCATTAACGTATATTAGCGAGCATTTACAGCAGAAAAATATTGTAAAAAAAAGCCATTTAAAAGCATTAATTGAAAGAGAAGCCTTATTTCCCACAGGTATTGCACTTGATGGTTATGCTGTAGCTATTCCACATTGTGAGGCTCAACACGCTAATACACCTGCGATTTTTATTATTCGCACACAATGCCCAGTAGCTTTCAATCGAGCTGATGATGACGGTACAGTTGATGTTTCCCTTATTATTTCATTAGTTGTAACTTCCCCCGAAGCTCAACTTGATTTGTTGAAAGCGCTTTTTTCACATTTACAGAATAAAGAATTCTATCACTTCTTATTAAAAGCGCCACAAAATGAAATTATAGAGCATTTTAGTAAAGTGATATTTAATTAAAAAGTGAGTTAGGAGGCATTATGAAAAAGAAGATTATTGTTGCATGTGGTGGTGCGGTTGCAACATCAACTTTAGCTGCTGAAGAGATTAAAGATTTATGTAAAGAAAATAATATTGAGTTGGATCTTATTCAATGTCGGATTAATGAAATTAACACTTTTATTGATGATGTCGATTTAATTTGTACCACAGCAAGAATGGATCAAACTTTTGGTAACATTCCTATTATACATGGCATGCCTTTTGTTTCAGGTATTGGAATAGATCAGCTAAAAGATAAAATACTAGCGATATTAAAGGGATAAATCTATGTTTAGTGAAATTATGCAGTACATTTTGGATCTTGGTCCGTCAGTGATGTTACCCATTGTCATTATTCTATTTTCATTAGCGTTAAGAATGAAAATGGGAGATGCCTTAAAAGCAGGTATACATATTGGTATTGGATTTGTTGGTATTGGTTTAGTTGTCAGTTTACTAACAAGTTCTGTTGGTCCTGCAGCTCAAGCAATGGCCGAAAAATTTGATATTAGTTTGAATATTGTTGATGTGGGGTGGCCAGGAACTGCGCCGATGACTTGGGCTTCACAGATAGCCTTGGTTGCGATACCTATTGCTATCGCAGTAAATATTGTCATGTTATTGGCAAAGTTAACACGAGTAGTCAATGTCGATATTTGGAATATATGGCATATGACATTTTCTGGGGCATTAGTTTATATCGTAACGAGTTCTTATTGGTTAGGTATTACAGGTGTTATTATTCATGCTATTATTGCCTTTAAATTGGGTGATTGGTTTTCTAAAGATACTAAAGAGTTTTTTGAACTTGAAGGGATTGCTGTTCCTCATGGTACATCAGCTTATTGTGGTCCAATTGCTGTGTTTATTGATGCTGCGATTGAAAAAATACCGGGCATTAATAAGATTAATTTTAATGCTGTTGATATGCAAAAACGGTTTGGTGCGTTTGGTGAACCCGTAACCGTTGGCTTATTTATGGGCATTATATTAGGATTTTTAGCTGGATATGGCGTGAAAGAAACATTACAACTTGCTATTCAAACTGCTGCAGTAATGTTATTAATGCCACGTGTAATTAAGCCAATTATGGATGGTTTAACACCAATATCCAAACAAGCTCGCAAACACCTACAATCAAAATTTGGTGGACAAGAATTTCTTATCGGTTTAGATCCTGCCTTACTGTTAGGACATTCAACAGTTGTCTCTGCTAGCTTAATTTTTATTCCTCTAAGTATTTTCATTGCCATTATTTTACCAGGAAATGAAATTTTACCATTTGGTGATTTAGCCACTATTGGCTTTTTTATTGCAATGGGTGTGGCGATTCATCAGGGTAATTTGTTTAGAATCATTATTTCAGGTTCAATTATTATTGCTATCACGCTTTGGATCGCCACACAAATGGTCCCATTAACAACTCAACTTGCAATCAATGCCGATATTATTACTGATGATAATAGTATTAGTGTTGGGGCAATGGATCAAGGTGGTTCTCCAATTACTTATATGATGGTTCAGTTAGTGAACTTAACACAACCTATTGGCTTTTCTTTTATTGGATTATTTTACCTTTTTTGTCTATTTTTAACTTGGAAGCGAGCGAAAAAATACGAATTCTTTTTAAAAGAACAGCAAATAGTGCAGACAGATAAAATAAAAAATTAGTCTATAAGCCCTATAAATATCTGTAATTTTGTGACTTTCACGAAGTATCCGTGAAAATCATATTTCAAAATAATGTGATGACTAATTAAGGAAAATAAAATGAAAGCGGTTGTTGTCAATGAAGGGGGATCTCTATCTGTACAAGATATTGACATGCCCAAAATTACATATCCAGATCAAATTTTAGTAAAAGTTGCTTATAGTGGATTATGTGGATCAGATATTCCTAGAATATTCCATCATGGTTCGCATTTTTATCCTATCACGCTGGGACATGAGTTTAGTGGTACGGTTATTGAAATAGGCGATGGTGTAACTGAATTTGACGTTGGGGATTTAATTTCTTGTGTACCATTATTACCATGTTTTAAATGTGATGAGTGTCAAAAGCATTATTATTCACTTTGTAAAAATTATACCTTTGTGGGATCAAGAATAACAGGCGGTTTTGCTGAATATATTGTATTAAATAAAAAAAATGCATTTAAATTACCCAAAGGAGTAAATCTTCTTGACGGCGCCTTTTTTGAACCAATGACTGTAGGAATGCATGCTCTACTATTAGCTGATGGCTGCCAAAATAAACATGTCGTAATTGTCGGTGGTGGAACAATCGGACTGCTTGCTATGCTTTGTGCTAAGGCAATGGGGGCGAGCTTTATTGCTGTTTTAGATATTAATGATGAACGGCTGAATCTGGCAAAACGACTAGGTGCTGATGCTATTTATAACTCTAAAAATGTTAGTGTTGATGAGATTTATCAAGCCTTATCTCCTCAACGTTTTGAGCAAATCGTATTAGAAACAGCTGGTTCATCAATTACGGTTAGATTAGCCATTGACATTGCAGGTCCTAGATCTAAAGTGGTTTTAGTTGGTACTGTTCATGATGATTTTACCTTACCAGAAAAAACATTCGGGCTTATTTTACGAAAAGAGTTACAAATTTTAGGAAGTTGGATGAATTATTCTGCACCATGGCCTGGTAAAGAGTGGCTATTGGTAAGTCAGTTTTTTGTAGAAGGTAAGATAAATCTTAATGAATTGATAGCGGTGATTGCTGATTTTAATACATTTATTCAGGAAGTGATAAATTTAAATGGGCAACCAATGAAGGGTAAAATTTTATTAAATTGCAGTTAAAAGTTTGTTTCAAATTAGCTATGAAAAATGAAAGCTTATCTTTTGATTTTGTTTGTTATACACTGCTTAATAATTTTCGAAAAAGGAAATATTATGAATGCAAGTGAAAGACGTCAACAGATAATTGAACTACTCAATATGCAAGCAACGGTATTAGTAAGCGACTTATCGGAACAATATGAGGTTTCAGAAGTCACAATTAGAAAAGATCTTCGATTATTAGAAAAACAAGGTGAGCTAACACGATTTCATGGTGGCGCAACAAAAATCATCAATCATAGCGATATAAAGTCTTTTAAAGAGTTGCAGTTAGAAGAACGGTATCAGCGATTTATTGAAGATAAAAAACGAATTGCAATTGAAGCAGTCAAACATGTTAAACAAGGCGATACTATTATTTTAGATAGTGGTAGTACCACCATGTTGATAGCCGAAGAGCTGGTTAAATTAAAAAATATTACTGTTATAACAAATAGTCTTACCTCAGCTTTTATACTCTCTGATAATAGCGACATAATGATATTTATGTGTGGTGGGACACTTAGGCATAAAACCCGATCTTTTCATGGAAAAATTGCTGAGCAATCGTTAGAGGGCATTTCTGCTGATATTTTATTTGTTGGTGCAGATGGTATAGATGCAAAAAGAGGAATAACAACTTTTAATGAAGGGTACACAATCAGCAGTGTGATGGCTAATACCGCAAAAAAGGTGATTGCAGTACTAGATTCATCTAAGTTTGGAAGAAATGGCATCAATGTAGTTTTACCACTGAATAAGCTTAATACTATTATTACAGATATCAATGTTGATAGTAAATATAAGCAAGAATTTAGAAAACAAGGTGTTAGCTTAATCGCTGTTTAATATTTTTGTTGATAATTGGAAACCAGATTAAAGTAGACTTAATGGATCTAAATTTTTTAAAGATAACGAATTTCAGTTTATTTATTTAAGCATTGTTTGCATACTTACTTAAAATGAATCTTATCTAAAAAGTTGATCATTTAAAATGGTTGTTCCTCCCAACAATATTAATTTGTAGGTGAGAATATGATATTAACAATTACGATGAATCCATCGGTGAACTTATCATACCCATTAAATAAATTTATCATTAATGATATTAATCGGGTATCTAATGTAAAAAAGACGGCTAGCGGTAAAGGACTTAATGTTACCAGAGAAATTAAATTTTCAAATATATCCAAATATAATTAGGTAAAGATAACATTGATTATGATTGTTATATTACAAAGCAGAAATCAAGAAACTGTATTGCAATCTTATATGTAGGAAACCAAAACGAAATTTTAGAATCGGGTCCAGAATTCGATATACAGGAAGCTAATCTTTTTTAAAACACTATCAAACGTTGCTTGAAAAATCAGACCTTGTGACCATTTCAGGTTCATTATTTCAGGGTTTTTCCATCGATTTTTATGTAAGTTTAATTGAATAAGCTGCTAAATATCAGATTCTTGTTTTGCTTGTTTTTCTAAAAAAATGTTTCATGCATCGCTCATTTCAAAACATAAACCCTATTGAATAAAACTCAATAAAGAAGAATCAATAAAGAAGAATAAAAACAAATTATTCAAATGGATATTGATTATAGTAATAATAATACATTAACAAAAGCACTTAGTCATTCTTTGTTAGAGGGTATTCCTTTCATGATTATTTTGATAGGTAAAAAAGAGGCGTTTGCTTGTTGTTATAACCAATTTTATCAAGTCACAATTCTTAGAATTAACGTAGTTAATACCGTTGGTTCAGGTGATGATGTCATGTTATCTGGTTTTGCAGTAAGTTTACATTAAAATGAATCAATAGATGATATGTTGAAACGTGCTATAACAATGGATATGTTAAATACAATGGAATCACAGAAAGGGTTTTCAACATGAGTAATTATGTTCAATAAGTTAAATTTAAAAAATATATAAATCATAAGGTTAATTAGGAATAAATTATGTATCTTATTTCCACATCAAGAGAAGTTAAAAAGCTCAGCGAGAACAATATGCTGTGCCCGCTTTTAATATACACAACCTACCTTGAGACGATTCAAGTTGTAATTGATGCAGCAACACCCGCCACTTATCACTATGCTGGTACGCAGTATTTAATCAATATTTGTAAAAATGCAGCGTAAATTCATCATTTTCCATTTGTGTTACATTTAGATCATCATATTCTGACATTTTAAAACAAGAATTTAAAATTTATCCCGATACTAATGATCTAAGGCATTATATGCAATCGGCTAAATCAGCTATGAAAAAATTGTAAAAGATAAGATTCGTATTTGTGGTAGTGCTGGGAAATTGTAGTACGCAAACAAAGGGTATTTGTTTTAGATGGGATATTAGTCAATTCATTACCAGCAGTTGAGCGTTGCTGGTTAGTATTAGCTTATCGTCATAAATTTAATCATTCATATGTATTAGAAACTATTCATGGTCGTAAAGCTATCGATAACATAAAATTATTCTTGCCTAATAAATAAGAAAGTTTTATCAAGTAAGAGTATCGTTGGATGGAACAATTAGAGGCTCAAGATGTGAAAGATATTAACCACAAATATCTGGCGCTAGTTATTTCTTACGCCAATTATTTTCACTTAATATTCCTTGGGAATTGTAACCTCAGGTTCAAAAAAGTTGCTGATCCTCGTTTTGGCTTTCTTAATGTAGCTAAACCAAAAGTTTTTATTACCTGTGAAATGGTGATTAATACTAAGCCAGATCCTGATGGTTATTTACAAGAAGCAAATTTACTCGGATTACCTTCTGATAAGTGTATTGTTTTTGAAGATTCTAAAGTGGGGATTGAATCTGCATTTAATGGCATTGTCAAATTATTAGTGTAAACTCTACTAATTCACTTGGTGATAATTGTATGGTAGATATTTATTCTTTTGGCGAGCGTTTAATTAAAAAATTAAACATGAATGATTTTGTAATATTGAAAAGTAATTTATAAAATATAATTGATAAAGTTATCTATTGCTTTATGTGAGTAACCTTTGTATCCGAAAATATTGTTGTCACATAATTGTTGATAATACATTCAATTTTACTTAATTTGAATATATTATCAACGGATTTAGACATTATTAATTTATATTGCTTATGAATTTTTTAAAGATTGAAAACGAACAAAAACCCATTGTGTCAATTGGACAATTTTCCATTGCTAATGTTACTTTATGGGGTGGATTATTACGATTTAATTGAGTTAGATTTCGGATTTGATCGGTTGATTGATAAAAATATTCAATTTTCATCAATGTTTTACCACTATAATTATCTCGCCATTTTTGGAACACTATTTTGCCACCAATTGGCGTTTTTTCAAATTGATCCGGCAGTTTATAAGATTTAATTTTTAATGCTGATAATAATGATGCTACATTAGAATCATGGCCGACTAAAAGAGTAAATTTAGTATGATTATTTTCAGAGAAAGCTTGATTAATATAGTTAATTAAATTTGCGGCAACCTGTTTAGCAATAATAGGTGCGCCAAATAAAACTGAATTGTAATATTCTTTTATAGAAACTAATTGTTCAAATTTTTGATTGCTTTTGATCTTTCCCCAAGCAATATCTTGCAATGGTGCGCCTTCATAGTACTGTAAAATAAAGGCATCTGCGATTGATGTCCCAATTCGAAGTGGACCAGTTATGCCGGGCTCCTTACCTTTTTCAATAATAAATTGAGTTGGTAAATTGGTAAAATCACACTGTTTATCGGTCAAACAATTAGTTGATTGAGTATAATTTAGGATGTTAGACAGATCTTGATAAGTTTGATTCAGTTTTTGATTTAACCCTTCAATACCTTTTTCATTAGCTGTTTGGTTGATTGAAATGATTGCCATTTTTTTAAACTTAGGGTTATCATCACGAATTACAGGAAAAAATACGGGATCCATGGTACCTAATTTTTCCTTATGCATAATTGGGATAATACAACCTGGAAAAGCTCCAACCGTAAAGTACTGACCGGTAGCGATAGTACGTTGTAAACTGTTGGTGTAAATATACACTTCATGTTCACTTGGGCAGGTATTTCCAGTTAAAAGTTTATTATCAATAAACCATTCACTAAAGTAATGACCAAAATAACTTTCTAGTACCCCTCCTCGAGCAGTTAAATAACTTGCAGGTGTATCCCATTGTGGCCATTGATTTGGTGTAATTTTACCAAGTGTACTTGTTGGACTGGAAAGTGGCGCTCTTAAACCATGTCGGCTAAATACGATTACTTGTTCTAAGGTATACTTATCTAATGTTTCTATTGCTTGTACAGAGAAAGATAAAACAAAAGACAAAGCTAATATTATTTTTAATTTCCTCATAAAAAACCTCTTAATTCACTTTTAAAGAGATAATATCACCATAATATTTCTGTTATAAGTGGTCGGTGATCACTTACAATTTTTTTCAATTAGGTAGTGTGCTTTTACATTGTTAATATCCAAATTTTTGATAAAGGTATGATCGATTTCTACTTGTCTTTCTCCATCTTTATCCCACAAAGTTCTTGATGGAAATAAGATTTTATTTATCATTTTTTCTAATTGGTTCCAATGTGAAGTCAAATATTGAATGAGTGTGTTATCTTTACTATGATCAATGTTTGAATTCATGTATTTAGTCGGTGAACTGTTGGTTGGAGTGGTATTAAAATCGCCCGCCACTATTAGTGGTAATGTTGATGACTGAACATAGTCAATAATGGCTTTGGGTTGTAATGTCCTTTCTTCAAATGAGCGATAGAGATGTACTCCTATAACATTGAGATTTTTTCCATTAATATTTACTGTTGTCATCAAAGCAGTCTTTGGTTCTGAACCTTTTGGTAAAGAGATATTATATGAATCAATGATAGGGTAACGACTCATAATTCCTATGCCATATTGTCCACCATCATAATCGAAAAATGCATTAAATTTATAATACTTTAAGTGAACTAGTTTTACTATTTGAGCCAATTGATCAACATTGTTGGTTCGTTGGTTTTATCATCAACTTCTTACAATACAATAATATCAGCTCTTTCTGTGATGATTATATTGGCAATGCTTGCCGTGCTAATCCTTCCATCATGCTTTTCACTATGATGAGTATCAAATGACATAATTTTGATTAAGTCAGCATCAGTAATAGTACTTATACATTCTAATAATACTATAAAAGTGATGAAAATTGATTTGATAAACATTTTTATTCCTAAGAAAAGAACATCGTTGATTCTTACTTTGATGAAAAAATTTTTATGGATTTTTAAATCAAAATATCGTTAACATCTACTGATGTTCGATAAACAATCTTGCCATTTACTATAGTTGCCAATAGTTGATTATTCGCATTTAAAAGTACTAGATTAGCTTGTTTTCCTATGGCAATATCACCCAAGTAATGATCTATGCCTAATGCTTTTGCTGGATAAGAACTACCATGTTACCATGCTTGTTCAAATGAAATCTTCGCATAATTAGCAAGATTATTAACTCCACAATTTATTGTTAAAGTACTTCCCGCTAGCCCTCCATCTTTTGTACGTACAACATCATTTTGGAGATGTACTTTTAATTTGCCTAATTAATAATTACCATCAGACATCCCTGTTGCTCTCATTGCATTGCTAATTAATAGTAAGTTTTTGCCACAACATTTATAAGAGATATTAACTGCGGCAGGATGTACATGATGACCATCTATGATAATTTGAGTTTGGCAATTATCAATTGTTAGTGCTACACCAACTACAACTGGATTACGATGATGCAATCCTGACATGCCGTTATAACAGTGCACAACCCCACTGGCACCAGCAAGTAGTTCCGCTTTTGTTGTTTGATAGTCTGCATTAGTATGCCCAATCATGACTCTGATTGACTTTCTGTAACAGTCGTAGCTAAAAACGCACCAATACCATGTTGTACTAAGAAATGGCTCATTGTATTAAGTGCTTCATGTATTGCATCCATTATATCTGCGTTCATTTCTCCATGAAAATGTGGGTATCTATTAATGCAGGTAAAATTTTGATATTGTATGAACAGACTTTATTTGCTTGCCTATATTTTTTCAAATTCCATCTGAATATTCCTTTTTATCAATTGATTTTCTGTGGTTTTCACTCCATAAGCTGGTTATGCTAGATTTACCAATATCTAATGCTCTCAGACGAAAATTTTCAGCATCTAATTCATCACGTTGTAATAACATTTCTAATAAAATTGGTAAATTTGTACCACTAATTATCTCAACATGATTAAATTGATAGTTTAACCGTGCGGCTAATTGAAATGGAGTGCCTCCTAAGATATCAGTAAAAAATATTACACCATCACCTTTATCACACTTTTTTAAGGCATCAGTGAGTTGTTGTTCTAGTATCTTAGTACTCATCCCATCTGGGAAGTTAATCGCAGTAAACTGTGCTTGTTTTCCAATGATTTGTACTACAGCTTCATAAAGACCAGTGGCAAAGCCACCATGACCTGTTAAAATAACACCTAACATAATCAACCTCTATAAGTAACCAACTAATTTACCAAATATGCCAATTACCACTGTTAAACCGATTAATTTTACAGGCGAGAAATTACGTTTCATTAAATAATAGACAAATAATGTAAATCCTAACGGTAATAAATTTGGCATGAGTTTATCTAATACGTCGGCTTGTAGAGCAATATGTGCTTTACCAGCATTGATCTCTAATGGTGTGGATAGATGTACATAAGAAGCCACTAATGCACCAATAACTGTCATACCGATGATTGATGCTGCATGTGAAATGCGTTTTGTATGAATTTTTAATAAAGGTAATGCGCTAGTACCAGCATGATAACCATAATGAGCAAGACCAAAACGTAATCCGAAATGGACTAAATTAAATATTAATAAAAATATTATTGGTCCCAAAAAACTACCTTCTAGTGCTAATGAAGCACCAATTCCAGCACAAATAGGTAACAATGTTAACCAAAATAGTGCATCTCCAATACCACCTAAAGGTCCCATTAAAGCAACTTTAATTGAACGTATTGTTGAAATATTTTCTTTACCTTTTTCCATTGCTAAAACTAAACCAGATAAAAAGGTAACATCAAACGGATGGACATTTATAAACTCCATGTGCATATGCATTGAGTTTTTTAAGTCATCTGAGTTTTTATGAATTTTACGTAGTGCAGGCAAAATAGTATAAAGCCAACCTCCAGCCTGCATACGTTCATAATTAAATGAGGCTTGTAAAGCTAAGGAACGAAATGCCATTCGATTAATGTCAACTTTAGTTAATGTTACATTTTGACTTTGATCAATATAAGTATCAGTTGATACTTTGCTTGTTGACAATGATTGTTCCATACGTTTTTCTGCTTTTGCTGCCATTTTGCTGTCATTTTCGTCATTAAATACCATTTTCCACCTCTACAGAACTTGCCTGTACTGATTTGTTATTATCGTTATTGACTTGGCTATCATTAAAGAAATCAATCATCGCTATTGCTAAAGCACCTAATGCAATTGCTAAAATTGGTAAGTTAAGGTATGTCACACTAAGAAAACCTAGAATGAAATAAGCAATATATGTTTTTTTCATCATAATTTTCATTAACATAGCAAAACCGATTGCGGGCATCATCCCACCAGCAATGCTCAATCCATCAAGTAACCATTGTGGTGATTTTTTTACTAAATCTGTTGCCATATCAGCGCCAAAGTAAATTGGTAAAAATGCGACAATAAAATAAAAGCAAAACAGGATAATCATGCCAAGATAATTGACACATTCAATACCTTTAAAATTAAGTTGATCAACATAGCGATCACATTTGTGCATCATTGGTGAATAGATGGTAAATAAGATAGTAATGCAACCTTGTACCGTTATAGCAAATGGTACGGCAATACCAATGGCAACTTTAGGATCGGCATGAGTTAAAATTGCAAAACTTGTACCAATTACTCCGCCAATGACAACATTAGGTGGTTGCGCTCCTGCTAATGGTACCATTCCCATCCAAACTAGCTCTAATGAACCTCCAACATATAACCCTGTTTTTATATCACCTAAGATCAATCCAACTAAAGGACCAATTACAATAGGTCTATGTAAATGAGTTAGCCCATCAAATAAATCTACACCAGCAATACCTGCTAGTAGTCCAATTAATATTGCATCGATTACCATAGTTTGCTCCCGTATTAGGATTAATCAAGTAGATCTATTATTTTTTGACCAGCTTCATCTGGCACACGGCGAATCTCACATTTTACACCTAATTTTTCAAGTTCTTTAAAAGCAGCTATATCTTCTTCATCAATAGATACTGTTTTATGAATTTGTTTTTTTCCTTCTGAAAAATGCATATTACCTACATTAACAAATTTGATTGGTACGCCTCCTTTAACGAGAGTTAAAACATCATGTGGTGTTTTACAAACAATAAATATTTTTTGTCGTTCGGCTGTTTTCCCAATAATGTCGATGGTTTTTTGTAAAGTGAAGTAACGGGTTTGTATTCTCTCTGCAATAACCATATCCATAAGATTTTGTTGTACAGGATCTTGTGCTGCATTATCATTAGCAACTAATAATAAATTAGCTCCAAGTGCATTGACCCAAGTCACCCCAACTTGACCATGAACTAAGCGATTATCAATGCGCGTCATAAGAATATTCGGAATGTTCATACGTTTTACATCCTTTGTTTTGTGATAATTGGATACCCTAAATTTGATTAAATGGGTAAATAGTAACGCCTTTTACTACTCGATTAACTTCACCTGTTGGACAAGGATTATCAGGTGTTAAACCATTATTTAATGATTTTTCAAATGCAAGCATTTGGGAAAAAATAAGGTATGGGAAGATGAGCCAGCAATCTGAATAATCTCCATTTACTGTAAGTATATTTTGTTTATTACTGCTACTTTTTCCGCATAATACAAACACATCGGTTGCGATATGGTCATTAATTAATTCATTAAATAAATCAGTATCATATTGATGTGTATAATGTTCATTAGTGAAGAAGCAAACAACTAAACTTTGTGAATTAATCATAAATTTAGGACCATGACGTAAACCTAAAATTGAATCAAATCGAGAAACTATTTTACCCGCTGTTAGTTCAAGAATTTTTAATGCAGACTCTTGAGCGACACCAATAAAACAGCTACTACCGATATAAATAACTCTTTCATGGTTTTTATGTGCTAATTGTTTAGTTATTTGCTGCCAACTTTCTATTTTTTGTTCACAGACACGAGCAATTTCCATTACAGCCTTATGTGCCATCACATGATCAATATTTCCTAAAAGGAGTAATGCTGCAAGCATCATACTACTAATACTTGAGGTCATAGCAAAACCTAAATCATGAGCTCCTTCTGGCATGACTAGTTGAAGAATACGATTTGATGAATTGTTAGATGTTGCATAATCGATTAAAGCACAGTTTGGGTTACATATTAAAAATAAGTGATAACAATCAGAAATTAATTGATCGGCTAATTTAACCGTTGCCACACTTTCAGGACTATTTCCCGAACGAGCAAATGACACCATTAACGTTTTTTTATTTGGTGAAAAATATTGTAGTGGGTCAGCAACAATTTCCGTTGTGCCATAGGCATGCACGTTTCGATGAGTATGCTCCCTTAACCACGGAGCAAGAGCAACACCACCAAAAGCCGATGATCCAGCTCCAGTCAAAATAATTTCTAAACTCGGATCAGACAGCAAAGGTTTTAAAAATGTTTGTAGTTGGGTTCTGTTTCGATCAATTAACTGTAGTAAATCACGCCAAATTTTAGGTTGTTGACAGATTTCTTTAGCAGTATGTTCTGCACCGTGCTTTTTAAGCCAATCTAGTGAATAATTTAAGTACTTTTGCATAATTTAGATCCTACCTTTGAGTGATCATTTGGTTAAAAATAAGATCATCTATATATCTGCAATTTCCACGTTAATACCTAATGAATGGAATTGCATTAAATGATCTTTGGAAATTTTTGAATCAGTCACTATTGTGTGAATAAGATGAATTTTTTCTATCGTGCAGAAACTTTTCCGACCAAACTTTGTTGAATCTGTTACTGCAATAATGTGTTCAGAAACTTGGCACATTGCTCTATTAACCGAAGCTTCACCAAAATTGGGAGTTGTAATACCTGCATTGAGATCAAATCCGTCAACACCTAAAAATAATTTATTAAAGTGGTACATCTTTAATTGTTGCTCAACGGTTGGACCTGAAATAGAGTAAGCCTTGTTTCTAATATTACCGCCAGCTATGATCACTTCTATATTTGTATTGATGGTTAATTCGTAAGCAATGTTAATCGCATTTGTAAAAACGATTAAATTCTGTTTTTTACCTAAATATGGCACCATTGCAGAGGTTGTTGAGCCTGAATCGAGAATAATTCTATCGCCATCATTTACCATATTGGCAGCTTTTTTAGCAATCTTATTTTTTATTATTGAATTTATGCGACTTTTATCAAATAAAGGTCTATCAAAAGCGAAAGTTTTATTTATCATTGCTCCCCCATAAGAACGTAATACGCAGCCTTTTTGCTCTAAGTGGCGAAGATCATTACGGATTGTGACGGTAGAAACATTAAAAAGTTTACTTAACTTATTTACTGATACGGTATTTTCTTTACCGAGTACATGAATAATTTTTTCTCGACGCTGTAAAGTGTTCATGATTTCATTAGTCATAAAGTTGTAACTTGTTAACCTTTCATTTTGTTATTAGATTTGAACATATGTAAGGGACTGAAAAATGATAAATAAGTCACAAAATGGATTTTGCTTAAAAAAAACAAAAAATCATTTCATTTGAAAATAAGTGAAAGAATGAAAATAAAATTATATTTCAGATAAATAATAATTATTATTCTTATTCAAATAGTTAACAAAAAAATAAATAATGATTAAAAATTTTTTGAATCAGAAATGAAAGTACGTAATTTCATTTTATAAAGTGATGTTTATCACAAATTTGGTAATTTGATTTAAAATAATACTCATTTTGGGCAGATTTAATGTAAAAATGATTAGAGGAAAAAATTAGTGTGAGAAAGTTATTGAAACCATTTTATAGTTTCAATAACTGGATTTTTTAATTCAATTCCGGCTGAGAAGTAGATTTTTTAACTTGGTTAAAAACTATCATTACCACAAATGCAATAACAGTTAAATAAATAATAAACATTCCATAAGTGGACAGCATATCAATGAGTGAACGCCCACGCATAGCGATATCTCGGAAAAAACGGAATAACCAAACTAAAGGAAAGGCGTGGCTAACATAATAAGCCCATATTGGCATAATACCAACAGCCATTGTTGATCCCCCCATAATAAAACCTGGAGGTACTAAAAATACCATTTTACTTGCACCTTCACCTGGATTATTTGTTTTCCAGGAGAGTAAAAAACCTAACCAACCAAATGCTAGCCCTGTCATAAATATACTAGGTACAAATACGAAATAATTACCATCAAAACGCAGTTGTCCAAATAAAACTAGTACTGCGGTAATCAATGTTAATCCGGTGGTATAAAACAATGCATAAGGTATTGTTCTTGCCAATAAAGCGACAAATCCTCTTTCTAAAACGGTATTCCACATGCCAGTAACTTTTAAACGACCTATAATCATCAATGATGTTAATCCATATGTTAAAGATGAGAAAAAGTAAACAAAATAGATGATGGTAGAAATCGTTGATGAACTTGCTGGGTTAAATAGATTACGAGATTTTAGCTGCATAGGTGATAAGGTTGCTTCGGTACCTTCTCGACCAAACCCTAATGAAGAAACTTTACCCACACTTAGTTCTGCACCTAATTCAGGTATATATTCGTTGAGATTTTGAAGTACTTTAGCATTTTGGGCTTCATTCGTATCATCAGCAAAGTAACCTAAACGAACAGTTTGATCCCCTTTTTTTAAACTCTTTTCTAACCCTTTAGGAATATATAACACTCCTAAATTACGGTCATGAGAAACTAAAGTTATAGGGTTAACCGGCGATCTGATTACTTCCGAAACTTCAATGTAAGAAGACGTATTTATTTTACTAATTAATTCAGTCGAATAATTAGAACCATCAAGGTCAATAACTGCAATTTTTCCTTCAAATACCGAACTATGGCTTAGTACTATAGAAAAAATAAGCGCAACAATAGCGGCTAACCCTATAGCAACCTTGTAATACGGGATAAAGTAGCCTGATAACATTGCATCAAGCTCTTCTTGAATAGATTTAATGATGTTTTGCATCATTGTTCAACCTCAAGTGTCATTCCGGTTAATAGTTTTGGAATGGATTCCATATATATTCTGACCTGATAAGACGTTAAATCGGCTTGACCTCGTTCTCGAGTCATGCGTAAATCAGCAAAAGATGGTGCTGCTGTAGCAAAACGAACCTTACCTTTTACTTTTTTATCCAAAGCAATCACATTTGCTTTAACAGTTGTACCTGGTTGGTAGTTATTAACCATTTTTTCATTCACGTAAATATCGATATATTTACGATCAGTTTCTAATAATACAGCGGGTGCGCCTGTTGGTGCCAATTCACCATCTTCAAACATCAGTTTTAAGACTTTACCATCTTCAGGTGCTTTTAACGTCAGTCGTTGATAATTAATTTGCAACTGTTTTAAATCAGCTTCGCCTTGAGCTAACTGTGCTTTAAGTTGTGCTAATTGATTTTGGCGATTTTTAAGCTTTTGTCTGGCAATTGTAATTGATTGTAGTGACATGCCAGTGGCATTTTGCGTTTTCTCAAATTGGCTGACTTGTTCTGATGTAGCACCAATCATTAATGTCGATAGCTGGCTTTCAATTTGGACAACTTGCATTTTTGCTCCAATAAAAGTATTACGAGCATTATCAAGTTGAGATTGTGAATTTCCACCTGTTTTACGTAATTGTGTTTGCCGATCAAACTCAGTGCTAGCTAAATTTCTAGCAGATTTTGCCGATTCTAAGCTTGCTTTTACTTCTTCTATTTTTCGCCAAGTAGATAGTTCAGAAAGATTGGTTTCATTTTCTGTGATTTCAATTGCAGCTTGTTCTTGATTGACCGCAGCTCTTTGACTATCAACCAATGCTTGTAATCGATCAATTGCTAATTTTGTATCGACGTCCTCTAATTGCATTAAAGGATCCCCTTTTTTAACCATTTGTGATTCTTCTACAAATCGCTTAATGACTTTACCTCCTACATTCTGAAAAGCCACATTAATTTCATCAGCCGTTAACACGCCTGATTTAATGCTTTTAGCAACCGTTACCGCATCATTTCGAGAGCCCAAAAAGATTAAAAACGATCCAACAAATAGGAGAAGTAAAAAGATAACCGGAATTTTGACATTTTTTTTCATATATAGCTTATTTTCCATTTATTTAGTCAGCTAAGTATTTAATTAAAAAGAACGACTTCAATTTTCATTGAAGTCAGTTATTTCGTAATAATTTACGTAACATAAGTATTAAAGATTCTTGTTCTTGCGAGTTTAGTACCTGTGCAAAAGTACGAATCGATTTAAGGTGATCGGGTAATGCATTTTGAATAAGTGTTATTCCAGCTTCTGTCAAAGTTATCAAACGTGAACGACCATCTTCCTCGTTTTTTGTCATGGATATTAATGGATTGGATGTGGTCAACATTCGCTTGACCATAACTGATACGGTTGCTGGAGTTACTCCTATACGTAGTGCAAGTTCGCCAGCACTGGTTTCACCTTCAGAATATAATGACATTAACAAAGCAAACTTACCTTCAGAAACGTCATAATCTTTAGTAAGTTGTGCATAAATATTTGAACGAATCAAATCAGCTGTTGTTATCAAACTTAAAACTAGGTCAATACCCGATACGTCGATAATATCATCATTAAATCTTTGTGCTCGTGCTAATGTCTCACGAGATGGAAGCTTTCTTAACTTGTAATTCAATTATCATTACTCAATTTATTTAGTCGGCTAATTATACTGGTTTAATCTTAATTGGCAATCATTTTTTATTTGATTTTTTTATATCTGTTAATGACTAATTAACAAGCCTGTTTTCAAAGGGGCTGTAACATTTTTAATTTTACTTAAATATAAAATATAAATAACATAATGTATTTAAATAATATTATTTGAGATTACTACTAAAGTAGTAACCCTTGAGAGTAATTATATTCCGTATAAAGTTTCATACAATGTGGATAGTATCAAAATTGATTATTTAAATTAGAATAAATTGGAGCTTTAGTATGAGTAAAACCAATCTCGTTATCATTGGTAATGGGATGGTTGGACATCATTTTGTCGAAGAAATTATCGACAAAATACAGTCTGATCAATTCAATATTACAATTTTTTGTCAAGAACCTAGAGTCGCTTATGATAGGGTACACCTTTCTTCTTACTTCTCTGGCTTTACTGCCGAAGAATTATCGCTTGTTCGTGATGGATTTTATGAAGAAAATCACATCAATGTTTTATTAAATGAAAGTGTGATTTTAATCAATCGTCAGCTTAAACAAGTGTATTCACAAACTGGGCGAATTGTTGAGTACGACAAGTTAGTGATAGCGACAGGTTCATATGCTTGGATTCCACCAATTAAAGGTGCTGATGGATCTGATTGTTTTGTTTATCGTACTATTGAAGATTTAGACGCTATTGCACAATGTGCTCGTCATTGCAAAACTGGGGCCGTAGTTGGAGGTGGTTTGCTTGGACTTGAAGCAGCCGGAGCGCTTAAAAATTTAGGTATAAAAACCCATGTAGTTGAGTTCGCCAACGTTTTAATGGCTGAACAGCTTGATGTGATGGGTGGTGAACAATTGCGCCATAAAATTGAAGAAATGGGGGTTAGTGTACATACCAGCAAAAACACCCAAGAAATTTTGCATACACCAAAAGGTAAAGTAATGAAATTTGTTGATGGTTCATCGCTAGAAATCGACTTTATCATTTTTTCTACTGGCATTCGTGCAAATGATCAGTTAGCGCGCGATTGTCAGTTAGACATTGGTGACCGTGGAGGCATTGTAATCAATGATTATTGTCAAACGTCCGATCCTGATATATATGCTATTGGCGAATGTGCATGTTGGCAAGGCAAAATTTTTGGTTTAGTGGCTCCTGGTTATAAAATGGCTCAAATTGCTGTTGCACATTTGCTTGGTGGCAGTGCCTCATTTGAGGGTGCTGATATGAGTGCTAAGCTAAAATTGATGGGCGTTGATGTTGGAAGTATTGGCGATGCCAAAGCTAAAGCTGTGGGTAACCGTAGTTATGTATATTTAGATGAAACTATCCCTGTTTACAAAAAATTAGTTGTATCTAATGATAATAAAAAATTATTGGGTGCTGTTTTAGTGGGAGATACGGCAGATTACAGTAATTTATTACAATTGATGCTCAATAACATGGATCTACCTGAACACCCTGATACTTTGATTTTGCCAGAATATACTGGTTCTAAACCAACAATGGGTGTCGATGCGTTGCCAAATTCAGCTCAAATCTGCTCTTGCTTTGATGTTACTAAAGAAAAAATCATTAATGCCATTAATGCAGGCTGCCATACTGTAGCTGCGATTAAAGCTCAAACTAAAGCTGGTACAGGTTGTGGAGGGTGTATACCTTTGGTTACACAAATTCTCAATACGGAATTAGCAAAACAAGGTATAGAAGTCAGTCATGCACTTTGTGAACATTTTAAATATTCTCGCCAAGAACTATATCATCTGATTAGAGTTGAAGGGCTGACAACATTTGAGCAGGTGATAAAAAAATATGGTATTGGTTATGGTTGTGAAATTTGCAAACCAACGATAGCTTCGTTATTAGCCTCATGTTGGAATGATTATATTTTGCGTCAAGATTTGATCCCTCTGCAAGATAGTAATGATATCTTTCTCGGTAATATTCAAAAAAATGGTACTTATTCAGTTATACCTCGTAGTGCAGGTGGAGAAATTACGCCTGAAGGACTGATCGCCGTCGGAAAGATAGCTAAAAAATATCATCTCTACTCTAAAATTACTGGTTCACAACGTATTGGTCTTTTTGGTGCGCAAAAAGATGATCTGCCGGCTATTTGGAAAGAGCTAATTGATGCTGGATTTGAAAGTGGTCATGCTTATGCTAAAGCCTTACGGATGGCAAAAACCTGTGTCGGTAGCACATGGTGTCGTTTTGGTGTAGGAGATAGCGTTAGTTTTGGCGTGGAGTTGGAAAATCGTTATAAAGGCATTCGTGCTCCCCATAAATTTAAATTAGGAGTATCAGGTTGTACTCGTGAATGTGCAGAGGCACAGAGTAAAGACATTGGTGTGATTGCTACTGAAAATGGGTGGAATCTATATGTCTGTGGTAATGGAGGAATGAAGCCTCGTCATGCTGATTTACTGGCGGCCGATTTAGATAAAGCTACATTAATTCAGTATCTCGATCGTTTTATTATGTTCTATATTCGTACCGCAGATAAATTACAACGTACGTCTGTTTGGCTTGAAAATATGGAAGGAGGTGTTGACTATTTACGTAGTGTGATTATTGATAACAAACTTGGTATTAATGATGACCTAGAAACAGAAATGACTCGTTTACGCAGTTTATTTGTATGTGAATGGAAGCAGACAATTGAACATCCGGAAAATCAATATCGATTTGCTCACTTTATCAATAGCAACAAACGAGATGAAAATGTTCAGTTTATTCCTGAGCGAAATCAACATCGCCCAGCAAGTTTACAAGAACGCTATGCAATATTTGAGGAGCAATAATATGACGGATTGGGTAACTGTTTGTAAAATAGATAATATACTGCCTGGAGCAGGTGTTTGTGCGTTAGTTGGAAGAACACATGTAGCGATCTTTCGACCTTACCATTCCAACAAACTTTATGCGATAAGTAACATTGACCCTTTTGCTCATGCTAGTGTGTTGTCACGTGGCATTATTGGTCAGCATGATGATGATTTATGGGTTGCTAGTCCACTAAAAAAACAACGTTTTCGATTAAAAGATGGCTATTGTTATGATGATGAAAATAATTGTATCCCTCACTATGAAGTGAAAGTGAATGATGATGGCTTTGTACAAGTAAAAGCGGATTAAATTTATTTAAAGGGAAAACTTTGTTATGTATAGCGATACTATCAATAAATGTGCCGCTAATGCGGCACGCATTGTTCAATTTGCAAAATTTAATCCATTCGGATTTTGGTTAAGTTCAGCTATGGCTGGCGCATATGTTGGGCTTGGTATTATTCTTATTTTTACGCTTGGTAATTTAATTGATCCTGCCTTAAGACCATTATTAATGGGGGCAACATTTGGGATTGCTTTAACGTTAGTCATAATTGCTGGTTCTGAATTATTTACGGGTCATATCATGTTTTTAACCTTTGGTGTGAAATGTAAAAGCATTACTCATAAACAGATGTGGTTTGTATTACCGCAAACTTGGTTAGGCAATTTGCTAGGTTCAATTTTTGTTTCATTAATTTACTTCTATGCTGCAACTCCTTTATTATCAACTGATACCAGTTTAGTACATGGTGCAGCGTTAGCTAAAACATCAGCGCCAGCTAGTGCTTTATTTTTTCGTGGTATTTTATGTAACTGGTTAGTATGTTTAGCTATTTGGATGGCAAATCGCGTTGAAGGATCTGCAAAATTTATTGCTATTTGGTGGTGTTTACTGGCTTTTATTGCTTGTGGTTATGAACATTCTGTTGCCAATATGACACTTTTTTCTTTATCTTGGTTTGGTAACCATGGTGATAATTACACATTAGCTGATATAGGTCATAATTTATTATGGGTTTCATTGGGTAATATTGTTTCTGGTGCTATTTTTATGGGGTTAGGATATTGGTATGCAACACCTAAATCAGAACGTCCTTAGTACCAATTACATAGTTAAAGTACAGGAATGACAGAGTTATGGATTATTTTCCTTTATTTTGTAAATTACAAAATCGTAATTGTTTGTTGGTTGGGGGGGGTGAAATTGCTGAACGAAAGGCTCGTTTGTTGCTTGAGGCTGGGGCTAATCTTACTGTTAATGCGGTCACTTTTAGCCAACAATTTTTGTGTTGGCAAGATCAAAAGCAATTAATTTTAGTTCAAGATGAATTTAGAGCTCAATTACTTGATGATAAATGGTTGGTTATTGCTGCTACTGACAATGACAAAACTAACCAACAAGTAAGTATTGAAGCCGAAAATCGACGTATTTTTTGTAATGTGGTTGATTCTCCTAAAAATGCTAGCTTCATTATGCCTTCAATTATCGACCGTTCACCAATTATGGTAGCGGTTTCATCTGCGGGTCATGCTCCCGTTTTAGCACGATTATTACGTGAAAAATTAGAGGCTATTTTACCACAACATTTAGGTAAATTAGCCAAATATGCTGGTTATTTACGTAATAAAGTCAAATTAAGTTATAAAACATTAACAGAACGTCGCCGATTTTGGGAAAAGTTATTTACCCATGATAGGTTAGCACAAGCTATTGCAAATAATGATTCAGAACGTATTGAATTATTAACTAGTGAATTATTTAATATGTCACTTGATGATCGCGGAGAAGTTGTTTTAGTTGGCGCAGGGCCAGGTGATGCTGGCTTATTAACATTAAAAGGACTACAGCAAATTCAACAAGCTGATATCATAGTTTATGATCGATTAGTATCAGATGAAATTATGAATCTTGTTCGTCGCGATGCTCAGCGTATTTTTGTTGGTAAACGGGTGGGATATCATTGTGTTTCACAAGAACAAATTAACCAAATCTTGTTAGAACAAGCTCAAAAAGGATTACGTGTAGTACGCTTAAAAGGGGGAGATCCTTTTATTTTTGGTCGTGGTGGAGAGGAACTTGAAACATTATTTAATGCTAATATCCCTTTCTCAGTAGTGCCCGGTATAACTGCTGCTTCTGGTTGTTCTGCATATAGTGGTATACCATTAACACATCGTGATTATGCACATAGCGTACGTTTGGTTACAGGGCATTTAAAAAATGGAGATCATTTGGATTGGCAGAGCTTAGCGGCGGAAAAACAAACTTTAGTTTTTTATATGGGGCTTTCTCAAGCGGAAAACATCCGGAATCAATTGATTAAACATGGTATGAATGCTCAAACACCTATTGCAATTGTCGAGGAGGGAACAAGTACTAAGCAAAGAGTCATTACTGGTTTATTGAACGATTTAGCGAATCTGGCTTTGCAAGCACGAAGTCCGAGTCTAGTTTTTATTGGGTCAGTGGTTGCACTGCGTGAAAAATTAAATTGGTTTTCTAATCATTAACTTTAATAGGCAAGTAAATGTTACCTGTTAGTCATATACTTGTCTGTTATTTATAGATTATTTTATTTTTAAAAATTGTAACTAATTGATTTTCAATAATTGTTGTTCTATATAAATTAAATCTATTTGTTTTCATTACTTGAGTTATTCCTTACTTTGTAAATACCATACTGTCATTTCCATGCGAGATTTGAAGTTAAGTTTTTTGAATATGCTTTTGATATGAACTTTTACTGTACTTTCGACAATATCTAAATCTTTGGCTATTAGTTTATTGGATAGTCCTTGCACTAATAGATGAAATATTTCATGCTCCCTAGGGGTGAGAAGGCTGACATCATGGATCGGTTTGGTTGTCGGTTCTTCGCCATGACGCATATAATTAAGAATAATATGCGAAATTGTATCATCCATTATTACTTTTCCAATTGAAATATCTTGTAACGCTTTGAGAAAATCTTCTGGTTCCATATCTTTTAATAGGTAACCATCAGCACCTATTTTAAGAGCCGTAATAATATCTTCTTTTGCATTTGATACGGTAAAAATAATGATACGACTTGAGATATTTTTTTCACGTAAATTTCGAAGAATATCTAAACCATTAACATCGTGTATATTAATATCAAGTAATATAATATCTGGATCAAGCTCTTCAGCCAGTTTTATTCCTTCTATTCCTGACCCTGTTTCATCAACTATTTCAAAATGATTGACGGTGTGGATTAATTGCTTTACACCATTTCGTAACATAGGGTGATCGTCAATAAGTAATATTGAACTTTTAATTTGTTCCATTGGTTAATCTTCTACTATTTTTAATGGAATGGCTTTCATAGCTTTAAATGTTACCACAATTTGTGTTCCTTTATTGGGTTTACTATCAATAATTAGATTACCATTTAATATCTCAATTCTATCTCGCATAATAATAAGACCATAATGGTGATCTTGTTTAATTTGATTTTGAAAGCCTATCCCATTGTCTTTTATATTTAGTGTAATAATTTGATTATTATCCATTTCTAATTTTATTATTACACAGGAAGCTTTTGCATGTTTATATACGTTATTCAGTGCTTCACGAATAAACTGTAATAAATGAAAAGCATATTTGCTATTAATGATATTTAAAGGCAATTGATATTCAAGTTGAATATTGAATTTTAATTTGTCATTAAACTCTTCTACTAACTCGATTAAGCTTGCATAAAATCCTGTTTGATTTAGACGTAAACGAAAAGAGGTAATTAACTCTCTTAGTTGAGAGTAAGTAACATTCACTTCTTTGCGCATAGTCGTGAGTAGATCAGCGCTGGTTGGTGAATTCAAGTCAGATTGCATCTGTAAGCAACTGAGATAAATTTTTAAACAAGATAGCGATTGGGCTATCGAATCATGAAGTTCGCGCGCCATTGCCGAACGCTCTTTCATTAACAAATATTGTTTTTGCTTTTCAATTTGTCTATCAAGCATAATTGCTGTGGTCATTTGTTCAATTAATCCAGTAATTAGATTTTCTTGCTCAATGCTTAATGTGATGTTAGATGGTTGAATAGCAAATAAAACGCCATATTTTTCACCATTTTCTTGAAGATACCAAAGGCGTTGAATCCCATTTTTTTGATAGATTTTTGAGGGAGTTAAACAAGCATTACATTTGGGATTAAGACAATAGGGTAATTTTTGTTGGTTATCATAACTGATTTGTTGATAATGTTCTGGATTATTAGATTCATAAAAACGAATTTGAAATTGAGTTAGGGGGACCAATTCTTCTAATTCTCGTAGTATTTTAAGAAAACGCTCACATAGTGGTTCTGAAGTATGCAGTTGCTTGGTTGCATAATATTGAAATAAAATAATTTGATTGGTCTTCTGTAATTCAGAAGTTTTTTCGGTAACGCGCTGTTCAAGTAATAAATATTGTGATTCAATTTGTTCTGACATTTTATTAAAAGCTAACCCAAGTAAATCAAATTCATTCTTTTTTTTCTGAATATTAAAACGTTCGCTGAAGTTATGCTTTGAAATGGCTTCTGCCATATCAATGAGTTTTTGCCATGGAACTAAAATGTAGCGGCGTAAATAGTAAATTTGGATAATTAAGGAAATTATAATGATGACAATAAATACTAATTGTAACTGAAAAATATAATGGATTTGCTTTTCCGTTTTTAGATCAATTTTGTGTACCAAGTTATTAGTGAGATCAACATAGTTATCTATATCATTTTTTACTTCATCACTTTTTTGGGCTTGTTGTATTTTTGGTACTATATTCCTCATCCACTCATATTTTAATTGGTTGAATTCATTGGTTAAGCCATAATGCTCAAATAGTTGTAAACATTGTTTTGAGGAAGATAAATCTACAAAAATATTAAGACGATTATGATCATTTTGGTGCACTGGAATAATTGTCAAAAGTTGATAACTCTTCATTCTAAGTAGCCCTAATTGATTAATCATATAAGCACTACCTTTAGTATCATTGGCGATTCTAATTGATAGTGATAGTGCTACTAATGCAATACTGCCTAAAATGAACATAAGTAGTGTTAAGCGACTAGTAATAGAGGCATTGTAGCCAACTTTTCTTCCTGACATATTGAAACTCTATAGGATTGCAAATATTTCAAATAAATAATAATTTATAATTATTGTAACGTGAAAACAGTATACCTCAGATCTTTTTTGTAACTTTTTGCGATCTTTTACTAAACAGCGCTTGCAACAAGAATAAATTTTGCGTAAAATTCACGCCCTATAAGATTAATCATACAGACATCTATGTTCAATCAAATAATCGTCTGTTTTTTATTGCGGAGTTAAGTATGTACGCAGTTTTCCAAAGTGGTGGTAAGCAACACCGAGTTAGCGAAGGACAAGTCGTTCGCTTGGAAAAAATTGAAGTCGAAACAGGTGCGGAAGTTGTTTTCGATAAAGTTTTAATGGTAGCAAATGGTGAAGACATCAAAGTTGGTGCTCCGTTTGTTGAAGGTGCAACAATTAAAGCAGAGATTGTTGAACATGGTCGCGGCGATAAAGTGAAGATTGTTAAATTCCGTCGTCGTAAACATTATCGTAAACAACAAGGTCACCGTCAGTGGTTTACTGATGTGAAGATCACTGCAATCGCTTAATAGGAGTATCGAACAATGGCACATAAGAAGGCAGGTGGTTCATCACGTAATGGTCGTGATTCCCAGAGTAAACGTTTAGGTGTTAAACGTTATGGTTCTCAAGAAGTTCTTGCTGGTAATATTCTAGTTCGTCAACGTGGAACTCAATTCCACCCAGGCACTAACGTAGGTTGTGGTCGTGATCATACTCTATTTGCCTTGATTGATGGACAAGTAAAATTTGAAGTTAAAGGGCCTAAAAACCGTCGTTATGTTAGTGTAATTGCTAACAGTTAATTAAAAACGGTTTGGAAGTTATAGAAGCCTCACAGTTATTGTGGGGCTTTTTTCATTTCTTGAAATTCTTATAAATTAGTTGCAATATGATAAAACAGCAAAATGTAAAATTAGGTTTTGCGTTGGCCATATTAACTGCGGTGATGTGGGGCGTTGTGCCGATTGCAATGAAATATGCGTTAGTCGTTATTGACCCATTAACTTTAGCATGGTCACGACTTTCTATTTCGGCAATTGGTATTACTATTTGGCTTGCATTTAAAAAACAATTTCCAAATTTAGCCATTTTTAAAAAACGTCGTCGTTTTATTTTGTTGATGGTTGCAGGTTTTGGTTTATTAGGTAATTTTGCATTATTTGCTACAGCAGTGCAGTATCTTAGTGCTACAACAGCTCAAGTTGTTGGTCAAATGGGTATTGTAATATTTATGATTTCAAGTGCATTTATTTTTAAAGAAAGGTTAAGAACAACGCAAATTATTGGTATAACAATATTGTTGATTGGATTAGGGCTATTTTTTAATAAAAATATTGTTGATCTTTTTGCTAATATGTCTACTTATGGCATTGGCGTATGGCTCGCTTTACTTGCTTCGGTTTCATGGGCAGGTTATGCGCTGGCTCAAAAAGTTTTATTGCAAAAATTACGTGCGGAACAGTTACTTTGGTTAATTTACCTTATTTGTGCTGTCTTTTTATGGCCTTTTGCATCACCGAGTATTATAGCTAATGCCGACGGTACACAATTGTTTGCTATCATATTTTGTGGTTTAAATACCATTATTGCTTATGGTGCATTAGTGATGGCCATGGAACGCTGGCAAGCAGCACAAGTTAGCGCTATAACAACTTTAACGCCATTATTTGCACTAATCTTTTCCGATTTGTTTGCGTTAATTTGGCCAGAAAAATTTGCTATGCAATATTTAAATATTTTAGGTTATATTGGTGCAATATCTGTTGTTGCAGGTGCTATGTTTGCAACTATTGGACACCATATTTGGCATCCAAGAAAAGGTTGGCTAATTAACCGGAAAAAGGGGAAGAATAATGAAATTTGTTGATGAAGCTTCAATCCGAGTAGAGGCCGGTGATGGTGGAAATGGTTGTGTGGGTTTTCGTCGAGAAAAATATATACCCAAAGGCGGTCCTGATGGTGGAGACGGCGGCGATGGAGGTGATGTATTTTTTATTGCCGATGAAAATTTAAACACATTGGTTGATTTTCAATTTGAAAAAAATTATCGCGCAGAACGCGGACAAAACGGTCAAGGTTCAGATTGTACAGGTAAACGAGGCAAAGATATTACTGTTAAAGTACCAGTAGGAACACGTATTACCGATAAATACACTGGTGAAATTATCGGTGATTTAACACACCACCAACAAAAAGTATTAGTTGCTAAAGGTGGATTCCATGGTTTGGGTAATGCCCGTTTTAAATCATCTGTAAACCGCGCGCCAAGACAAAAAACCGATGGAACTCCAGGTGAAAAGCGTGATGTGCTTTTGGAATTATTGTTACTTGCTGATGTGGGAATGTTAGGTTTACCAAATGCGGGTAAATCAACCTTTATTCGTTCAGTTTCTGCCGCTAAACCAAAAGTTGCTGATTATCCATTTACAACTTTAGTTCCAAGTTTGGGTGTAGTAAGAATGGATAATGAACAAAGTTTTGTTGTTGCTGACATTCCAGGTTTAATTGAAGGCGCATCAGATGGAGCCGGTCTTGGTATTCGTTTTTTAAAACATCTTGAACGTTGCCGTGTATTAGTTCATTTGGTTGATATTGCTCCCATAGATGGATCTGATCCTATTGAAAATGCAAAAGTAATCATCCAGGAATTACATCAGTATAGTGAAAAATTAGCCAATAAACCACGTTGGTTAGTATTTAATAAAATGGACGTGTTGGGTGCTGAAGAGAGTGCTAAACGTGCAGGAGAAATTGCTAAAGCACTTGATTGGCAAGACAAATTTTATGTTATTTCTGCAGTTAAACATGAAGGAGTAAAAGCTCTTTGTTGGGATTTGATGGAATACATGAATGCTCATCCGCGTGAAGCTGAACAAGAAGAATCATCAGCTGAAAAAGTAGAATTTATGTGGGATGATTATCACCAACAAGTAATAGATGAAGCTTTTGATGATGATTTTGATGATTGGGACGAAAGTGATGAAGAGGGTATTGAATTCATTTATCAAAAATAAGAAAGTTTGTACTCTATTCTACATTCTATCAAATTTAGCTACTTTATAAAATTATCTATTACAAGTAGAGGCAACCGCCTCTACTCATTTCGTTTCTTTTTTATTTGGTTGGATATTAATCTTTTTTTAAAATAATGTATGGAAAATTTATTTTTAAAAAAGTCCAAAAAAATGCTTGCTTTTAATAATGAGAATCATTATCATTAATTTGTGCTTTATTAGAACTCTGAAAGATTTCTAATAAAGTATGACATTGCTCACATTGCTTCCAATGTTTGCCAGCTTGGCTTATCTAGGCTGGCTTTTTTGCTTTCATAATATTAAATTATATTTGTTATCGTATATTGATATTGAATTTCTATTTCTAAGACACATTTTCAATATAAAGTATTCATACCTTATTATTCAATTTTAATTATTTTTAAAATATTCATATACGTTATATGACAGTAATTAATCATCGTTATAATTCTTGTGAATAATATATGATGAATCTCTACATAATTTATTGTTACTCATTAGTAATATACTTATACAACTGTAAATATTGCAAGTAGAGCATTAGTGATAAAAATTTGGCGAGATTTTGATATATATTCAAATGTTTTAATTGGCAATGATTAATTATTTGCTAATTCATCATTGATATCTAATAAAATAAGTAACGCAGCATTGCCCCCAAATTCTTTTGGTGCTTGATGAAAGCAAAGAATTTTTGGGTGCTGTGCAAGCCACATTGGTGTTTGTTTTTTTAATATGTTTTTTCCATGTCCATACATAATACATGCACAAGGATTTTTTTCTCGCAAACAAGCTGCAATAAGCGCGGCTATCTCTTTTTTGGCTTCTTGTTGTGTTAAGCCATGTAAATCTAAAAAAAATTCAGGCTCATAAAAACCGCGTCGTAATTTTTTAACTTCGTTAGGATCAGCATTTTTTCTACTATATCGAATGGGATCTTCTTGTAATAGTGGTTGATAATCGTCAGAAAAATAAAATTCAGCATTAATTTTTTCATATTGCTGTTTTTGGATTTCTATTACTTTTTGTGAACGCTTTTGTGGTTTGTGTAGCACAGTATCTTGTTTTAACTTTTTGGCATCTCCAAAGCTATTTTTAAATAAGTTGATATCATCTTGGGTTAATTTATATTTATCTAGCATTATTTTTTACTCAGGGTAAATTTTTTCTTTAAATTCACACAGATCTTCAATTACACATGCACCACATCTAGGTTTTCTGGCAATACAAGTATAACGACCGTGTAGAATTAACCAGTGGTGGCAATTAATTTTATATTTTTCCGGTACAACTTTTAATAATTTTTCTTCAACAGCTTCTACTGTTTTACCTGGTGCGAAACCTGTTCTATTACTGACACGAAAGATATGGGTATCAACCGCAATTGTTGGCCAACCAAAAGCAGTATTTAATACTACATTTGCAGTTTTTCGGCCAACACCAGGCAATGCAATAAGTGAATCAAAGTTTTCTGGTACTTGACCTTGATATTTATCCACTAATATTTTACATGTTTTTATGATGTTTTCCGCTTTGCTATTATAAAGACCAATTGTGCGAATAAAGTCTTTTAATTTATCAACGCCAAGCGCTAAAATTTGTTCAGCAGTATTGGCAACAGAAAACAATGGTTTTGTTGCTTTATTGACACTAATATCAGTAGCTTGAGCTGAAAGTACAACCGCAATAAGTAATTCAAAAGGAGTCTTGTATACAAGCTCCGTTGTTGGATCTTTAATGTGTTCTTTCAGTCTTTCTAAAATTTGAATTCGAGTTAATTGTTTCACAAAATAGTTATATCTAAAAGTAATTTACCGTTTATTATATACTTTAATTTAGGGTTTATCTGTAAGTTAAATTGAGTTTTTAAATAGCCCATACCTATGAAAGAAACATAGCTATTATTATATAAGTTGAATATTCTTAATGTTAGCATTAAGTTATCTTTTATTTCTTGCTTACAGATATCCATAAATAGCCTGCTTTTTAGCATAAGCTTTTTATGATAAGCTAGCCAACTATTTTTAATTTCATTTTACAGGGTATATTATAAAAATGTCGTTACCAATGATTGTCACCTTTGCTGTGTACATTTTAGGAATGATTGCAATTGGTTTTTTTGCGTTTTGCGCAACACAAAACTTTGGTGATTATATATTAGGTGGACGTCGTATCGGTAGCGTGGTGACAGCACTTTCTGCTGGAGCTTCTGACATGAGTGGTTGGTTGTTGATGGGACTTCCTGGTGCTGTTTTTTTATTTGGTATTTCACAAAGCTGGATTGCAATTGGTTTAATAATTGGTGCATATCTTAATTGGTTACTGATTGCTGGGAGACTGCGTGTTTTTACCGAAATTAACCATAACTCTTTAACTTTACCCGATTACTTTGCTCGTCGATTTGATGATAAAAGCTCATTACTTCGTATTATTTCAGCTATCATTATTCTTATTTTCTTTACTATTTATTGCGCTTCCGGTGTTGTTGCGGGAGCGAAATTGTTTGAAAGTACATTTGGTATGAGTTATGGGTGGGCTATGTTAGCCGGTGCTGGAGCAACGATAGCTTACACATTTATTGGTGGATTTTTAGCAGTAAGTTGGACTGACACGATTCAAGCTAGTTTAATGATGTTTGCACTTATTTTAACGCCAATCATGGTTATGATAAACTCAGGTGGATTTACTGATGCAATGAATTATATTGAGTCGCTTAATCCTAATTACATTAATTTATTTGCTCATATGGATTTTGTCGCTATTATTTCACTATTGGGATGGGGGCTTGGATATTTTGGTCAACCTCATATTTTAGCTAGATTTATGGCTGCAGACTCCCATGATGTGATGAAAAATGCTCGTAGAATTAGTATGACATGGATGCTTTTATGCTTAGGAGGCGCAATTACTGTTGGTTTTTTTGGTATTGCGTTTTTTGCCCATCATCCTGATTTATCTTATCTGATCAATAATGGTAAACATGAGCGTATTTTTATTGAATTGTCAAAATTACTCTTCAATCCTTGGATTGCAGGTGTTTTGCTGGCAGCTATTTTAGCTGCGGTTATGAGTACTCTAAGTTGCCAGTTATTAGTTTGTTCAAGTGCATTAACAGAAGATTTTTATCGTGCATTTTTTAGACCGAAAGCAAAACAAAAAGAGCTTGTTTGGGTAGGGCGTATAATGGTACTAATTGTATCAATTATCGCAATATTATTAGCAATTAATCCAAATAACAGTGTACTTGATTTGGTCAGTCACGCATGGGCTGGTTTTGGTGCAGCATTTGGACCTATTATTGTATTTTCTGTTTTTTGGTCACGTATGACACGTAATGGTGCATTAGCTGGTATGATAATTGGTGCAGTAACTGTATTGCTTTGGATTAATTTTAATTGGTTTAATCTTTATTCGCTTATTCCTGGATTTTTATTTGCCTCTATTGGTATTATGATTTTTAGTCTTTTTGATAAAAAACCTAATGAAATAGTGGAAGATCATTTTAAACAAGCGTATAAACGTTATCATAACAAGACACAATAGATTATTATTTAAATAATAAAATATAAATCGTAAAAAAATTAATAGGTAGAATATTATGACAAAAAATGTGATCAAACAACTACAAGAGCGAGGACTTATTGCTCAGCTTACTGACGAAAAAGCACTGATAGAACTCATTGAACACAATTCTATTGCGCTTTATTGTGGTTTTGATCCAACCGCCGATAGCCTACATTTAGGGCATTTAGTGCCGTTACTTTGTTTAAAGCGCTTTCAGTTAGCAGGTCATAAACCTGTTGCTTTAGTTGGTGGTGCAACAGGATTAATTGGTGATCCTAGTTTTAAAGCTGTTGAGCGTAAACTTAATACTCAAGAAACAGTTGTTGAATGGAGTGAAAAAATAAAACAACAAGTTTCACCATTTTTAGATTTTGATTGTGGTGAAAAATCGGCTATTGTTGCCAATAATTACGATTGGTTTGGTTGCATGAATGTGCTGACATTTTTACGTGATATTGGTAAATACTTCTCGGTTAATGCTATGATTAATAAAGAATCTGTAAAACAACGTATTGACCGCGATGAAGTTGGGATCTCGTTTACAGAATTTTCTTATAGTTTATTACAGTCGTATGATTTTGCATGTTTAAATAAATCTCATAATGTTGTTTTACAAATTGGAGGATCTGATCAGTGGGGTAATATTACCGGTGGTATAGATTTAACACGTCGTTTACATCAAAAACAAGTTTATGGTTTGACTGTACCGTTGATCACAAAATCAGATGGTACTAAATTTGGTAAAACGGAAAGTGGTGCAGTATGGCTTGATCCTAAAAAGACCAGTCCATATAAATTTTATCAATTCTGGATTAATACTGCTGATGCTGATGTTTATCGATTTTTAAAATTCTTTACATTTATGCCATTAAATGAAATTGATGCATTAGAGGAAGAAGATAAAAATAGTGGTGTTGCACCTCGTGCTCAATATGTTCTTGCCGAGGAGGTTACTCGTCTCGTACATGGTGAAGAAGGACTAAATGCAGCTAAACGAATTACTGAAAGCTTATTTTCTGGACGATTAAGTGACCTATCTGAAGCAGATTTAGAACAACTTGCCCAAGATGGTATGCCAACCCTTGTTGTTGAAAGTGACGTTGATTTACAACAAGCAATTGTCAATGCCCAATTTGCACCATCACGAGGACAAGCTAGAACCATGATTGAATCGAATGCTATTTCAATTAATGGTGAACGTAATACAACAACTGATTATCGTTTTTCAGAGAGCGATAAACTTTTTAATCGCTATACTTTACTTCGCCGCGGTAAAAAATATTATTGCTTATTAATTTGGAGCTAATTCCATGAAAAGTATTTTATCGATTCAGTCACATGTGGTTTTTGGTCATGCGGGAAATAGTGCGGCAGTGTTTCCTATGCGTCGAATAGGTGTAAATGTTTGGCCTCTAAATACAGTTCAATTTTCTAATCATACTCAATATCATAAGTGGACTGGAACGGTAATGCCTGCATCTCATTTGATTGAGATTGTTGATGGAATTAATGCTATTAATGAATTAAAGCATTGCGATGCAGTACTAAGTGGCTATATGGGATCACCAGAACAAGGTGATGCCATTATTCAGATTGTTAAAAAAGCAAAAGCCGTTAATCCAAATGCTATTTATTTTTGTGATCCAGTAATGGGGCATCCTGAAAAAGGTTGCTTTGTTGCTCCAGGAGTATCTGCATTTTTATGTAATACTGCTTTATCTATGGCAGATATTATGGCACCAAATATACTTGAGCTCGAAGAGCTCAACGGAAAACAGCCTATCAATAATGTTGATGAGGCCGTATTAGCTTGCCGAACCATATGTAAAAAAGGACCAAAAGCTATTTTGGTTAAGCATCTAAGCCGAGCAGGATATCATAATGATCGTTTTGAAATGTTACTCGTGACTCAAAATGAAGCATGGCATATAAGTAGACCGTTAGTTGATTTTGGTATAAGACAACCGGTTGGTGTTGGTGACATGACCAGTGGATTATTTTTAGCTAATATTTTACTTGGGAAATCATTGATAGAAGCTTTAGAACATACTACTGCTGCGGTGTATGCTGTTATGCTTGAAACTTTAAAACAAAAAGAATATGAACTACAATTGGTGGCTGCACAAGATGAAATAGCAAAGCCAACTCAGTGGTTTAGTGCGAAAAAAATTGATTAATTATCAAAATATGTAAAAATGAGACATCTTTCGGGATTATTATAGACATGAGGGGATAATGGATAACGTTTCATTGGGAGGAAAGCTAGCTTATTTAAGAGAGCAAATGGGATTTACTCAAGATGATATTGCCAATAAGATTCATGTCCGTAAAGCGATAATTGATGATATTGAAAAAGAACAATTGATTCGCACTTCTTTCGTTTTTGTTAGAGGATATATCCGTTCTTATTCTGAACTTGTGGGATTATCTGCTGATGAATATCAACCTTATCTTAATGAATTATCCCACCATTACCAATCCTATGAAATGAAAAGTTATTCACAAAAATATAAAAAAAGATATGGAAAAAAAATATTTTTTATGATTGTTTTAGTTTTTTTGTGTGCATTTGGTATTACCCTATATTATGTTAATAAAGAAAATAAAAGCAATCTTGTGGAAGTTAGTCATTATATTTCACCATCACTATCTAAACATGTTAATAGTTAGCAAATTTTCTTATTCTTATACAGACTTTTGCTTTAAATCTTGTTAAGATTGCTGGCTAGTTATTTTGTAATATAATTAGGCATGTTATGAGTCATCAAGATTCACCTATTATTAGACGAGAATCTACCCAAATTTATGTCGGCAATGTTCCTATTGGTGGAGGGGCACCAATTGCTGTTCAATCGATGACAAATACTCGTACAACAGATGTAGAAAAAACTGTAGCTCAAATTCAAGCTCTTGAACGTGTTGGAGTCGATATTGTTCGTGTCTCTATTCCCACAATGGATGCGGCTGAAGCGTTTAAATTTATTAAACAGCAAGCAAAAGTTCCACTTATTGCTGATATTCATTTTGATTATCGTATAGCTTTGAAAGTTGCTGAGTATGGTGTGGATTGTTTAAGGATAAATCCTGGTAATATAGGCAACGAATCAAGAATACGTGCGGTTGTTGATTGCGCTAAAGATAAAAATATTCCAATTCGCATTGGGGTTAATTCAGGTTCATTAGAAAAAGATATTCAAGAAAAATATAGGGAACCAACTCCACAAGCAATTGTTGAGTCAGCTATGCGTCATGTTGATATACTTGACAGACTTGACTTTGAACAGTTTAAAGTCAGTGTAAAAGCCTCAGATGTTTTTACGGCTGTTGATGCTTATCGATTGTTAGCTAAGCAAATTAAGCAGCCACTACATTTAGGTATCACTGAAGCCGGTGGAGTTCGTAGTGGTGCTATTAAATCGGCTATAGGATTGGGATTATTATTATCAGAAGGCATTGGTGACACCTTACGTGTGTCATTAGCTGCAGACCCCACAGAAGAAGTGAAAGTAGGATTTGATATTCTAAAATCACTGCGTATACGGGCTCGAGGCATTAATTTTATTGCATGCCCTACATGTTCTCGTCAGGAATTTGATGTGATAAATACGGTAAATATATTGGAACAAAGATTAGAAGATATTATTACACCCATGGATGTCTCAATTATTGGTTGTGTGGTTAATGGTCCAGGAGAAGCATTAGCTTCAACCATGGGGGTTGCTGGAGGCCATAATAAAAGTGGTTTTTATGAAGATGGTGTTCGAATAGGCCGTATTGATAATGAACAAATGATCGACGAATTAGAAGCTAAAATCCGAGCTAAAGCATTATTGCTGAAAAATAAAATTTCAACAACTGAATTATAATTTTAAAAGAAAGCGAATAAACAAATGACAGAGAAAAAAATTCAATCAATACGAGGAATGAACGATTTACTTCCAACAGATAGTGCAAGTTGGCAGCAGATTGAAAAAGTCGTTAAAGGTGTATTAAATAGCTATGGTTATAACGAAATTAGAACACCTATTGTTGAAGATACTGCACTTTTTAAAAGGGCGGTAGGTGAAGTTACAGACATCGTTGAAAAAGAAATGTACACATTCAATGATCGTAATAATGAGAGCATTACTCTGCGTCCTGAAATTACAGCAGGTTGTGTTCGTGCGGGCATTGAACATGGTCTTTTTTATAACCAAGAACAACGACTTTGGTATTTAGGACCTGCTTTTCGTTACGAAAAACCTCAAAAGGGGCGTTATCGCCAATTCCATCAATTTGGTGTTGAGGTCTTTGGGCTTGAAGGGCCAAGTATTGATGCAGAACTTATTTTATTAACGGCGCGTTTTTGGAAGGCGCTTGGTATTGAACAGCATACTTCTCTTGAACTTAATTCAATTGGTTCTCTTGACGCTCGAGCAAATTATCGTAATGCTTTAGTGAACTTCCTTGAACAACACAAAGATAAATTGGATGAAGACTGTTTACGTAGAATGTATACTAATCCATTAAGAGTTCTTGATTCTAAGAATCCTGTTGTACAAGATTTGCTAGATGAAGCTCCAAAACTGTTTGATTATTTAGATGAAGAATCTAAACAGCACTTTGACGGTTTGTGTCGCTTATTGGATAATGCTGGTATCAAATACAATATTAATCAACGATTAGTCCGTGGATTAGATTATTATAATCGCACAGTTTTTGAATGGGTAACAAGTAGTTTAGGAGCACAAGGTACCGTTTGTGGAGGTGGTCGTTATGATAGTCTTGTTAGCCAATTAGGAGGACAATCTACACCTGCTGTTGGTTTTGCTATGGGTGTTGAGCGTTTAGTTTTATTAGTTCAAGCGGTCAATCCGTCATTAAATTTTGATAATTCTATTGATATTTATATGATTTCGTCAGGTGATGAAAGGACAATCTCTGCAGCACAATGCATAGCCGAACAATTACGGGATGGATTACCTGAAAAGCGCATTGTCACCAATTATGGTTCCAGCAATTTTAAGAAACAATTTGCCAAGGCAGATAAGTTAGGTGCTAAAATAGCGGTTATTATTGGAGAAAACGAGATAGAAAACCAAACAGTAACCATTAAAAATTTACTAAGCGGTGAACAAGTTGAAGTTGCGAATACAGATATTGTTCAAACTTGTTTGGCTATACTATAAATAAAGGATAATAGGAGAAAAAAGTGAGTCATCAATTAACGCCTGAGGAACAATTTTCAGAAATTAAAGAATTTCTTGCTAAAACATGGAAAATTATTGTTGCAGTTATCGTAATTGGTTTATTAGCTTTTTATGGATGGCGTTATTGGCAATCTTATAAAGTAGATAAATCAATTGAATCATCAGAAAGATATGAACAATTAATAGCGAAATTAGATAATACTAATCCCGATTCTGTCGGTGAATTAGTCGCTTTTGCTAAAAACGATGATACTATTTATAGTGTATTTGCTAGCTTTAATGCGGCGAAATTTTATGTAGAAGTATTAAAAGATTATAAAGGAGCTCAAGTTTTACTGACTGACTCTTTGAAGAAAACTGATGCAGAACCAGTTAAAGCAATCGCATATATTCGAATAGCTCGTTTACAATATCAGCAAGAACAATATCAAGAAAGTTTAACTTCATTAAGTAAGATATCAGAAAAAAGTTGGATGACAATTGTAAATGATATTCGTGGCGATAACTTCGTGAAGATGGACCGTTATAGTGATGCGGTAGATGCATATAACCTTGCACTGACCTCATCAACAACTAATGAGTTAAAAACAAATATAAAAATGAAATTAAACGAAGCAGAATATTTAAAAGCTAAACAGGATGAACAAGCAATAAAAGATAAGGAAAAACAAGAGTCACAAGGGAACAAAGCAGCAACTGAAGAAAGTAAAAATTAATTTATCCTGCTATAAGGGTCATATAATATGAAGTTAACAAAATGTTTTTTTTCCAGTGTTTTAATTTGCTTACTTGCGGGATGTTCTTTATTTGGTGGTGAAGAAGAGATTGTACAGATTTCACCTTCACCGAAAGTGAAAAGCCAATTTCCTATTCAGCAAATATGGCGAAATAATACAGCCGGTAATACGCAAATATACTCCTTATTAGGGCCTGCCAGTTATGATAATATAATTTATGTTGCTAGTCGCAGTGGACAGGTTAAAGCGATTGATTTATCAAATGGTCATACTATATGGGATGTAAATTTATCCCAAAGTACTTTTTTTAGTAGCAAAACAGCTTTGTTTTCAGGTGGAGTAAGTGTTGATGACAAGTACGTTTACATTGGAAGTGAACGAGCTGTTGTTTATGCTTTAGATCGCAATAATGGTAAAGTTATTTGGGAAAAAAATGTAAAAGGCGAAGTTCTTGCACGACCTGTCTCTTTTCAGGATAAATTAATTATTCATACTGCTAACGGCATTTTACAAGGACTAAACAGTAATACAGGTGAAGATCTATGGGATGTAACCCTTGATGCACCTACTTTATCGTTACGAGGCAATTCCACACCAACTGTCGTTCATGGTGCTGCCATTGTGGGTGATGATAGTGGAAGAGTTAATGCTTACTATATCAACGATGGACAATTAATTTGGCAACAACGTATTTCTCAACCGACAGGTTCAACAGAAATAGCAAAATTGAACGATGTTGATTCTACACCTGTTGTTGAAGGGAATTTGGTTTATTCCGTTGGTTATAATGGAAATGTTGTGGCATTAGATTTAAGTAATGGTCAAATTGTTTGGCGTAAGCAATTAGGATCAACTCATAGTTTTGCTGTTGACTCCCAACAAATATTCATTGTTGATCAAGATGATAATGTTCAAGCTATCACTAAAAAAGGTGGAGCAGTGGACTGGACCCAATCTAGCCTTTTGCATCGTCAATTGACCGATCCAGTTATTTACCAAAATTATATTATTGTAGGTGACTTTGAAGGTTATTTGTATTTGCTAAATAAAGATAGCGGCGAAATCGTTGCTAAAACAGAAATAAGTAGTAGTGGTTTAATATCTCGACCATTAGTTGTAGACAATAAAATAATTGTCCAAGCAAAAAATGGAGATATTTATGCGTTTACAAAAAATTAAGGTAATTAGAGAATATACATGGTACCTGTTATAGCACTAGTTGGTCGTCCGAACGTTGGAAAGTCGACTTTATTTAATCGGTTAACTCGAACTAGGGACGCATTAGTTGCTGATTTTCCCGGATTAACTCGTGATCGAAAATATGGACGAGCTGAAATTAAAGGTCACGAATATATCGTCATTGATACTGGTGGTATTGATGGAACTGAAGATGGGGTTGAGAGCTTTATGGCAGAGCAATCCCTACAAGCGATTGAAGAAGCAGATATTGTGCTTTTCTTAGTAGATGCTAGAGCAGGTGCTATGCCTGCTGATCATGCTATCGCTAAACACTTGCGTATGCGCCAGAAAGCCACATTTTTAGTCGCTAATAAGATTGATGGTATTGATGCTGACATTGCGATTTCTGACTTTTATGGGTTAGGATTAGGTAAAATTCACTCAATCGCAGCTAGTCATGGTCGAGGAGTAAGTTCATTAATTGAGACTGTTTTAGAACCCATTTTTCAATTCAAAAATGAACAACAAAATAATTTTGTTAACGACGAACTATCTAACGATCTACCTGAATCGTATGATGATATCCTTGATGATACTCAATCATTGATAAACCAACCAATCAAGGTTGCTATTGTTGGTCGTCCAAATGTTGGTAAGTCAACACTAACAAATCGCATATTAGGTGAAGAGCGCGTTGTTGTATATGACATGCCAGGAACAACGCGAGATAGCATTTATATACCAATGACACGTGATGAGCGTGAATATATCTTAATTGATACAGCAGGTGTTCGTAAACGTGGTAAAGTAACTGAAACTATTGAAAAATTTTCTGTTATTAAAACGTTACAAGCAATTGAAGATGCAAATGTGGTGATTTTAGTTATTGATGCTAGAGAAGGCATATCGGATCAAGACTTATCCTTACTTGGTTTTATTATAAATAGTGGTCGTTCACTTGTAATAGCTGTTAATAAATGGGATGGTTTATCACAAGATATTAAAGAACAAGTCAAAACGACTCTTGATGATCGACTCGATTTTATTGATTTTGCTCGAGTCCATTTTATCTCTGCATTACATGGTAGCGGCGTTGGTAATTTATTTGATTCCATCCAAGAAGCTTATGATTGTGCGACGCGTCGTGTGAACACTGCACTATTAACAAAAATCATGCAAATGGCACAAGATGATCACCAACCTCCTTTGGTGTGTGGTCGTAGAGTAAAACTAAAATATGCACATGCTGGTGGCTATAATCCACCAATTGTTGTTATTCATGGTAATCAAGTTGAAGATTTACCTGACTCTTATAAGCGTTATTTAATGAACTATTTTAGACGTTCATTAAAAATTATGGGTTCACCAATTCGAATACAATTTAAAGAGGGATCTAACCCGTTTGAAGGTCGAAAAAATAGCCTAACAGCATCACAGCAACGTAAGCGTCGCCGATTGATGAAACATGTTCGAGGTCGAAAATAAATTATGACAAAAAAAATAGCAGTGAATCATGGACAAGAAGGTATTTGCCCGAACTGTAATGAAAAAATGAGTCTTATTTCTCCTCAACATTTTAATTGTTCTAAATGCCAACAGCATTACATTGAACAATATATTTGTCCAGTTTGCCAACAAAGTGCGCAAATGATTAAAGGCTGTGGCTCGATCAATTATATATGTCAAACAGATGGTTTAATATCAAGTAGTAAAGTGATATTTCATTATTTACCAGAATAGAAAAACTATTTATATTAAAGTTATAAGAGGTTATTTAATGCGAATTATATTATTAGGTGCGCCAGGAGCAGGAAAGGGAACTCAGGCACAATTTATTATGCAAAAGTATGGTATCCCACAAATCTCAACAGGGGATATGTTGCGCGCAGCAGTGAAAGCAGGTAGCCCATTAGGACTACAAGCAAAATCACTTATGGATGCAGGAAAACTTGTTACCGATGAGCTGGTCATAGCGCTAGTGAAAGAACGTATTGCACAAAGTGATTGTAGTCATGGTTTTTTATTAGATGGTTTTCCTCGTACAGTGCCACAAGCAGATGCAATGAAGGCTGCTGGTATTGATGTCGATTATGTACTTGAGTTTGATGTACCTGATGAAGTGATTATTGACCGTATGAGTGGGCGACGAATTCATGCTGCTTCTGGTCGTGTATATCATATCCGTCATAATCCTCCAAAAGTTGAAAATATTGATGATGTTACAGGAGAATTACTGACTACTCGCAAAGACGATAGTGAAGAAATTGTTCGTAAACGTCTTGTTGAATATCATGATCTAACAAAACCTTTGATTAGTTATTACCAACATGAAGCTAAAGAAGGGCATACACAATATTTTCGTATTGATGGAACTCAGCCGGTTGCTGATGTAACAAAAGAATTAGCTAAAATATTAGGATAATTGATTTCATCAAAAGAGTCAGATCGTTTTTAGTATCTGACTCTTTTAATATTGTACAAAAGATCAATTTGAAGCAGCTGTAAGGGCTTGCTCTAGATCTGCAATAATATCGTCAATATGTTCGATACCAATTGATAAGCGAATCATTTCTTGACTGACCCCAGCTTTTTGCAGTTCCTCATCATTAAGTTGTCTATGTGTTGTGGTAGCTGGATGACAAGCTAATGAACGAGTATCGCCGATGTTAACTAAGCGGATTATTAATTTTAATGCGTCAATAAATTTAGCTCCTGCTTGTTTACCTCCTTTTATACCAAACGATAAAATACCAGCTGGCAAACTATTATTTATCTGTTTTACGGCTAAGTGGTGTTCTGGATGATTTGATAAACCGGCATAATTTACCCAGCTAATTTGAGGGTGGGCTTCTAAATATTGAGCTACTTTTAGAGTATTATGACAGTGGCGTTCAACTCTTAAAGATAATGTTTCAAGTCCTTGTAATATTAGAAAAGTGTTAAATGGAGATAATGCAGCACCCATATTACGCAATGGGATAACACGACAGCGAGCTATATAGGCAGCCGCACCAAATGTTTCAGTATATGAAACGCCATGATAAGATGGATCGGGTTGATTCAACATTGGATATTTATCAGCATGATCTTTCCAAGAAAATTTACCTGAGTCAACAATCATTCCACCTAAACTATTGCCGTGTCCACCAATATATTTAGTGAGCGAATGAATGACAATATCCGCTCCAAATTCAAACGGTCGGCAAAGTGCAGGACTAGCGACAGTATTATCAACAATTAAAACAATACCATGACGATGAGCAATATTTGCTAACCCCTCAAGATCAACAATATTGCCAGAAGGGTTACCAATACTTTCACAATAGATGGCTTTAGTTTTATTATCAATTTGTTTTTCAATAGCGATGAGATCATCGTGAGGAGCAAATTTAGTTGTAATACCAAAGTTAGGTAATGTATGAGCAAATAAATTATACGTTCCACCATAAAGCTTAGAAACTGAAACGATATTTTCACCTGAAAAAGTGATTGCTTGAATTGCGTAAGTAATAGCCGCCATACCTGATGCTACAGCTAAGGCACCAACTCCACCTTCAAGCGCTGCGACTCTTGCCTCAAGTACGGCATTAGTGGGATTTGTAATTCTTGTATAAATATTTCCAGGTACTTTCAAATCAAAAAGATCTGCGCCATGTTGAGTGCTGTCAAAAGAATAAGAAGTGGTTTGATAAATAGGTACAGCAACAGCGTGGGTTGTTAACTCGGGTGTATAGCCAGTATGAATGGCAATGGTTTCTGGTTTCATATTAGAGCCTCATTATTGCAGTATGAAGCTCACATTTTGCACAAAATTTTAAAAAAAAGCAAAGAATTATAAAACCATTCTCACAATATCAATTTCGCCTAATTCTTTATAAAGATTCTCAATTTGGTCAATATGTGTTGCATTAATAGTAATCGATACAGAATGATAATTACCTTTACTACTTGGTTTGACAGACGGCGTATAATCACCAGGTACATGACGTTGAATCACGGATACGACTTTGTCAACCAACTCTGGTTTTGCTTCTCCCATCACCTTATAAGTGAATGAACAAGGGAAATCTAATAATTCATTTAATTTTGTTTGTTGCATAATTTTATATGTCTCATTTTATTAGTTCATTTTATTGGTATGAATACCAGGAATTACGAATATATATAGGCGGTTTATAATTCTTCAAGTATTAGGAAATATAAACATCGCTTTTTAAAGCTTATAATTTGATCTATGATAAGAAAATTCTAACATAGCTTGATAAATCTATCTTGCATTTTGTTCATAAATATAAGGTTAATATAGCATGTCATCTTTGTCCAATAACAAAGAATCTTTTGGAACATTATTAGGTTATGCGCCAGGCGGTGTTGCAATTTATTCATCTGATTATGAAACATTAGATTCCAATCTTTACCCTAATGATGCTTCATTTCGCAGTTATTCTGGACATGAATATATGGGATACAAATGGCAATGTGTTGAATTTGCAAGGCGATTTTTATTTTTAAATCACGGTATTGTATTTACTGATGTGGGCATGGCACATGAGATATTTTCATTACGATTTTTAAGACAAGTGATTAATGAAGCCATTTTACCTTTACAAGCCTTTGCCAATGGCAGTAAACGAGCCCCAGAAGCAGGTGCATTGTTGGTTTGGGATGATGGTGGCTTTTTTGATCGTACCGGTCATGTTGCTATTATTACTGAAGTATTTGAAGATAAAATTCGGATTGCTGAACAAAATGTGATACATACACGTTTGCCAATCGGTCAACAATGGACACGTGAGCTTGCCATGACAAGGATAGATAGTGGTTATCAATTGCATGATACGTTTGATGATACAACAATTCTTGGTTGGATGATTCAAACAGATAATACCGAATATAGTTTACCACAACCCAATGTATCTAATTTGTTGCTGGAGATACACAGTACTCATATAGAAAATGAAAATCAATTTGATAAAAAGTGGCTCGATGAATTAAATACACTTGAAAATGCCTATGTATCAGCCACAGGACATGAAATCAGCCATGACGATCACTATCGTTATTTCAGTATTTCTGAAAGTGCTGAACAAGAATTAATTCGCGCAACCAATGAATTACATTTAATGTATTTACATGCTACTGATAAAGTCTTAAAAGATGATCGCTTATTAGTTAATTTTAATATTCCTGAAATATTATGGCCCAGACTCCGACTGTCATGGCAACAACGTCGCTATCAAATGATCACAGGACGATTAGATTTTTGTATGGATGAACGAGGTTTTAAAGTTTACGAGTATAACGCTGATTCCGCTTCTTGTCATACTGAAGCTGGACATATATTAGAAAAGTGGGCGATTCAAGCAGGATTAAATGTTGGTGTGAACCCAAGTTGTGGTTTACTCAATTCTTTGGCTAACTGTTGGACACATAGCGATGCACAAGCTTTTGTTCATATCATGCAAGATAATGATAGTGAGGAAAATTATCACGCCTTGTTTATGCAAACAGCCTTAACTCAAGCAGGGTTTAATAGCAAGATTCTACGTGGACTTAATGGGTTAAGATGGGATAAGCAAGGTCGATTAGTCGATGATGAAGAGCGGCAAGTCACATGTGTGTGGAAAACATGGGCATGGGAAACCGTTTTAGAGCAACTACGAGAAGAAAGTGAAGCTCAAATTGCCGGTTTACCAATTCGTACTTGGCATCCTGAAAATGCTGTAAGGTTAATTGATGTGCTTTTACGACCTGAAGTGTCAGTCTTTGAGCCTCTGTGGACAGTTATTCCGAGTAACAAAGCTATTTTGCCTGTTTTGTGGTCTTTATTTCCTAATCACCGTTATTTATTAGAATCAACGTTCAAACTTAATGATAGCTTGATTAAAAAAGGTTATGCCATCAAACCAATAGCAGGGCGTCGTGGAAGTGATATTCAATTAGTTAGTAGTCAAGAACAAATTCTCGATAAAACCGTAGGGCAGTTTGCTAAGCAAGAAAATATTTACCAAGAACTTTGGTGTTTGCCGAAAGTTGATGATCGTTATCTACAATTATGTACCTTTACAGTAGGCGGGCATTATGGAGGAGCATGTTTACGTTCTGATCCCTCTTTAGTTATAAGAGGTGAAAGTGATATGCAACCATTACGAGTTTTAACTGATGAAGAGTTTTTAAAACAATTACAATAATCCCCTTCATCATCAACAGTAATCGAAATTGAGAGGATAAAAAAATAGATTGGAAACGTTGGCTGATATGGATGCTTGGTTTGTTGCCTTTATTATTGCTTGTATTTGCAATATTTAGGTTACGAGGATGTTGGCAAATTGGATATTTCGGTCCATCAGGAGATTGCAAAGAAAATAATATCAATCAACTTTCGTTAACCGATAAAAAACAAGATATAAAAGAGGTGATGGCGAAAGATCCCGTGATTGATAGGCAAATTGATGTAAATAATGGCACAAAAAATAATGCAAAGTATACAGTTGAAACCAACGGTGTACCTATTAGTACTGATGTTTTAGTAGATGCTCTTAATACGGTTGATTCAAATGTAATACCAAATAATATTGAAAATAATGGTGGTATTAATCAAGTTTCAAACACTTTAAGTAATAAAAATGACAAAGTTGGTAACTTGTACTTAGCAAAGCCAGATAAAAAAGTCGATAATTTAACTTTATCTCCAGCTCAAGTAACACAAAGATCAACTAACTTTTTGAATGGACAATGGTCTGTGAGTGGAGGTATTCAAGATAAGGCTACAGGTAAACCATTACAATTGAGCTATGAATTTAAAAATAGGAATGGTCAAGTTACTGTTACTCGTAGCGATGGAGTTAAATGTCTAGGTCAAGTTGATAGTGGTATTCAAAATGCTAACTTGAGTATTGTCGGTAATAACCAAGCTATTTGTAGTGATAATACCAAATATCAATTACCTAAGATTCAGTGTAAATTAGGCAACAATAATCAAGCTGATTGTCAGGGAATTTATGACAACGGGGCTTTGTTCCCCATTACGATGAAAAAACAATAAGGTTGTATATGCTTCCAGAAACACATAACTATGGTCAAGAAGTTACACTTATAATGAATTTTGGAATTCAATTTATTGATTTTTAGTTAAAAATAGATTGAAAAGATAGTCAATGGCGCAATAAAATTAATGGTAGTTTTATCGATCCTTCTGAAAGTGGGGCACTAGTTAGATTAATTGAAGATAGCAATAATGGTAAATTTTTTGAACCGGGTAATCACTTTTTTATAGTTACCCCTACACCAGAGATTAGTGTTGACCAATCACTAAAAATGTATGATGGTATTTGGTTGCCTGTTTCTGTTTTAAGATCAATACCCCTTGAACGCTTTGATATAGGATCTCATAACTGGAGACGTGTAAGAATTGTTAGCATTCCAGAAGGAGACGAACCTGATGACAATACACATCGTGTAACTTTTGCATTTGATACTAAAATCTTTGCAAATATGCAATACGTTGTTTATTTAGCTCCTAATGAGAATGATGTAAAAAAAGGTTCAGTATTTAGTCTGGCACATTGCTCAGATCAGATTTCTTGGTATCTAGAGCTAAAATGGATAACAAGTTGGTTAATTGACTTATTCCAAGAATTAGCTCCTCAGCCAGAACGACTAAAATTACATAAAGAGAATATTGAATTAGAAATAATTAAGAAATCTTATTATGGCCATTATCTGAACATTCTTAATTTGCTTGTAGATTCAATACAACTACCAACAATCAAAATTGTATCAAATTCTCGAAAATTTTTTTGGAGATGGTGGAATGTGTTATTATTAACTCTATTATTATCCGCATTAGGCGCTTCATTGTTCTTTTTTTATCCATTTAGCAAGGATAAATTCTCAGAAACCATACCGAAAATTATTATTATTTCTCCTGTATTGATTAGAAAAAACACTTTAACCAATTATTGAACCTTCTAAAGAAGAACCTAGATTCATAGAAGAATTGAAGTATGAAAAGTTACCAATTGAAGATACAAACTCTGGTATCAGGATAGAAAAGGCACCTAAACCATCGCTAGAAAACAAAAATTTCACGAATTGTATTACTAAAGAAGAGATACAAAATAATCCTAATCCATCAAGAATGATCATTGTGTTTGATAACTCTTTATCCATGATGGCAACGTTAGTTGAACCGCCTCACGAAGTAGAACAGTTTTTAGAATATATAAGTTACGGTTATCCAAATTATATATCAGAATAAGAATAAAAAAACCAGACATTTGTCTGGTTTTTTTATTTATTTTATTGAAAAAACAATTTTAAAAATCTAGATTAGCTGCCTTTAAGGCATTTTCTTCAATAAACAATCGGCGAGGTTCAACCTCATCACCCATTAATGTGGTAAAAAGTTGATCTGCTTCTATAGCATCTTTGATAGTCACTTGTAACATACGGCGACTAGTTGGATCCATGGTGGTTTCCCATAGTTGTTCGGGATTCATTTCTCCGAGACCTTTATAACGTTGAATAGTAAGTCCCCGACGAGATTCGCGGATTAGCCAATTAACCGCTTCTTCAAAGGAATTAACAGGCTGTTTACGCTCTCCCCGTTGAATAAATGCACTCTCTTCAAGAAGATCTTTTAATTGCGATCCTAAATGGCAAATATTTCGATATTCATTACTATGAATAAATACTTGGTCTAATGCATAATTAGTATCAACGCCATGTGTTCTTACTTTTATGATTGGTATATATAATTGCGTTTTTTCATTAAAAGAGGCCGAATAACCATAGCTACTACCGTGTTGTTCTTTACTTGATAATTTTTCTACAATGGTTTTTGCCCAATTTTCAGCTTTTTGTTGGTCTTTTAGTATATTTTCTTCTAATACTTCATGATAAACCATTTCAGAAAGCAGCGCTTTAGGGTAGCGTCGTTCCATTTTAGTAATTAGCTTCTCAACTTTTTGATATTCAGCAATAAGCTTTTCTAATGCTTCGCCAGCTAATGCTGGTGCATGATCATTAACATGTAATGATGCATCTTCAAGAGCTAAGGCGATTTGAAATTGAGTCATCGCATCATCATCTTTAATATATTGTTCTTGCTTGCCTTTTTTTACTTTATATAAAGGTGGCTGAGCTATATAAACATAACCACGTTCAATAATTTCTGGCATTTGACGATAAAAGAACGTTAATAGCAATGTACGAATGTGTGAACCATCGACGTCGGCATCGGTCATGATAATGATACTATGATAACGCATTTTATCAGGATTATATTCGTCACGACCAATTCCGCAACCTAGAGCGGTAATTAATGTTGCTACTTCTTGAGAAGAAAGCATTTTATCAAAACGTGCTTTTTCAACATTTAGAATTTTACCTTTAAGCGGTAAAATGGCTTGATTTTTACGGTTACGACCTTGTTTTGCCGATCCACCTGCAGAATCCCCTTCCACTAAGTAAAGTTCTGAAAGTGCAGGATCTTTTTCTTGGCAATCAGCGAGTTTCCCCGGTAGTCCTCCTAAATCTAAGGCGCCTTTCCGACGGGTCATTTCACGTGCTTTACGTGCAGCTTCACGGGCTCTAGCTGCATCAATGATTTTACCAACAACAATTTTGGCATCCGATGGGTTCTCAAGTAAGTATTCAGCTAATTTTTCACCCATAACAGATTCTACTGCTGATTTAACTTCTGATGAAACCAATTTATCTTTGGTTTGTGATGAAAATTTAGGATCTGGAACTTTTACAGATACTACAGCAATTAAACCTTCACGAGCATCATCTCCCGTGGCACTGATTTTTGCTTTTTTACTGTATCCTTCTGTTTCCATATAATTATTAAGCGTTCGAGTCATGGCGCCTCGAAAACCAGCTAAGTGTGTACCACCATCCCTCTGCGGAATATTATTAGTAAAACAATAGATATTTTCCTGATATCCATCGTTCCACTGTAATGCTATTTCAACACCAATGCCGTCTTTTTCAGTACTAAAATAAAAGATTTTAGGATGAATAGGATTTTTATTTTTGTTTAAGTATTCAACAAATGCTTTAATCCCGCCTTCATAGTGATAATGTTCACTTTTACCGGTACGTTCATCAAGTAGTCTTATCGATACACCTGAATTTAAAAATGATAGTTCTCGTAGACGTTTAGCTAAAATTTCATAGATAAACTCAATATTAGTAAAAGTTTCTGGACTTGGCCAAAAACGAACATACGTACCTGATTCCGTTGTTTCACCAATAACTTTAAGCGGTTCTTGTGGAACCCCAAGTTTATAGATTTGGCGATGAATCTTTCCATCACGGTAAATAATTAATTCTAATTTGTTTGATAAGGCATTAACAACCGAAACACCTACACCATGTAAACCACCAGAAACTTTATAAGAATTATCATCAAATTTACCACCAGCATGCAATACAGTCATGATAACTTCAGCTGCTGAAATTCCTTCTTCTTCATGAATGCCTGTTGGAATACCTCGACCATCATCTCGCACAGAAACAGAGTTATCAGGATGAATAGTGACTTCAATATGATGACAATAACCGGCTAATGCTTCGTCTATGGCATTATCGACTACTTCAAAAACCATATGGTGAAGTCCTGTTCCATCATCAGTATCACCAATATACATCCCTGGACGTTTTCGGACAGCATCAAGCCCTTTGAGTACTTTAATACTAGAAGAATCGTAAGAATTAGACATGAATTTCTCGACTTATTTGATTGTTTATATCGTTCTGTATATCTAAGAAATTATACCAGATTTTATGTGAAAAATCTTATCATTTTCATTGATCATATGGGTAATCTGATCTTGGCTAACTGCAGTAATAAATACTTGTGAATTAGCTAATTTTAAACGTTTTGCCAATAATTCTCGTTTGGTATTGTCCAATTCTGAAGCGAAATCATCTATCAAGTAAACGCAAGGTTGTGAGTTTTGTTTTGAATAGTACTCACCTTGAGAAAGACGTAAAGCGCACATTAATAATTTTAACTGACCTCGAGACAACATATCTTCAACGGGAATATTATCAATACGTAATCGAATATCAGCTTTATGAGGTCCAACCGATGTATAATTAATGAATTTGTCTCTTTCATATTGTTTATTTAATATTTCTGAATATTCAATACCGTGTTCCCAGCCTTGATAATATTGACAATTAATTTGATATTCAGGTAAAAAATCCTGACAAGTATGAATAATCTCTGGAAAAATATGTTGTGAATAATTTGCTCTAATCTGACTTATTTTCTCAGCTATTGGGGTTAGTTCTTTATCCCAAGGTAGTAATTGATTATAGCTATTACATTGTTTAAGTAAAGCATTACGTTGTTTTAACAAACGCTTCAAATTGTTCCAAAGATAAATAAATTCGGGATAATGATGAAAGCATCCCCAATCAATAAATGAACGCCGATATTTTGGGCCTCCAGTTAATAAATCAAAACCTTCAGGTGTAATTAACTGAATTGGCAATAGTTTAGCCAAATCTGTTAACCGGAAACCTTCATCACCATCAATTTTTATTTTATTATCATTATTACGATTTTTTGCTAGACCAATTGTTCGAATTTGCTGATTGATTGATTTAATTTGGCTGAATAAAACTAATTCTGGTTGTTCGTGTTGTATAATTCGATTGGATTGAATATGTCTAAATGCACGTCCATGTCCAAGCATATAAATGGCTTCAAGTAGACTGGTTTTACCACTACCGTTATCACCTATGATATAGTTGAAATGATGAGATAATGATAACTCAGCATTATCAATATTACGAAAATGATGAATTTTGATTTGTGAAATTGTCATATTAATGAATAAAGCTTCTGATCATCGTCAGAAGCTAAATGAGATTTGATTATAAACGCATTGGCATAACAACATAAGTGGCTGATTGGTCATTAATGTCTTCAATCTGAACACTTGATGTTGCATCAGTTAATAAAAGCTGTACGCTATCACATTTTAATGTATTTAATATATCTAATAAATACGTTACGTTAAAGCCAATTTCAAGTTCTGCTGATTCATATTTTACATCAATTAACTCTTCGGCTTCTTCTTGTTCTGGATTATTTGCTGTGATTTTTATTTGATTATTATGTACATACAATCTTATTCCGCGGAATTTTTCATTAGATAAAATTGCTACGCGAGATAAAGCATTCCTTAATTCATCACAAGATACTTCTAGAGGTTTATCTGGATTTCGAGGTAGTACTCGTTTGTAGTCTGGAAATCTTCCATCAATTAATTTTGAAGTAAAAGTAAAATCACCAAGATTAACACGTAAATTATTATTACCAATTTGTATGTTAATCGGTTCCTCATTATCACCAACAAGTTTCGCAAGTTCAATGACGCCTTTTCTTGGAAGAATAACTGAGCAAGCAGTAGAAATATTTTGCCCAACAGGCTGAGCACAAAATGCTAAGCGGTGACCATCAGTCGCAACCGATTTTAATAAACCATCTTCAATTTCAAATAGCATACCATTTAAATAATACCTTACATCTTGATTAGCCATTGAGAATTGAACTGCATCAATAAGTCGTTTTATGGTTTTTTGTGGAACGGAAAGATCAATATCACTTTGCCAATTTTCAAGATTAGGGAAATCGCTAGCAGGTAGTGTTGTTAATGAAAATTTACTTCGACCTGATTGAATAATTAATCGGTTATCGTCAACAGTTATTGAAATTTGAGCATTGCTGGGTAAATTACGACAGATATCGAGAAATTTTTTCGCGGGAACTGTTGTTGCACCCGGTTCGCTTGCTTCAATCAAAGGTAAATGAGAAATCATTTCAATTTCAAGATCTGTACTTGTCATTGATAAAACATTATCACTCACTTGTAATAATAAATTACCTAAAATTGGTAGTGTTGGGCGACTACTTAGTGGTGCGCTAACAAGTTGCAATGGTTTGATAAGTTTTTCGCGATCGATAATAAATTTCATAATGTTGATTCTTTTTTAGGTTGATAATGTTCGTATTAAATTGGAATAATCTTCTTTAATATCGTTGTTTTCTTCTTTTAATTCTGCGATTTTACGACATGCATGTAATACTGTTGTATGATCTCTTCCTCCAAATCCATCACCAATTTCAGGAAGACTTTTGTTTGTTAATTCTTTCGCTAATGCCATTGCAACTTGACGTGGTCTTGCAACAGATCGTGAACGACGTTTTGATAACAAATCAGATACTTTGATTTTATAATACTCAGCAACTGTCTTTTGTATATTTTCAATAGTAACAAGTTTCTCTTGCAAGGCGAGTAAATCTTTTAGAGCATCTTTTACAAAATCAATAGTAATTGATTTGCCAGTAAAATTAGCGTTAGCAATAACGCGATTAAGCGCCCCTTCTAATTCACGCACATTGGAACGTAAACGTTTAGCAATAAAAAAAGCAACCTCTTCAAGCAGTTTAATATTATTTTCTTCTGCTTTCTTCATTAAAATTGCCACACGGGTTTCAAGTTCCGGTGGCTCTATTGCTATTGTTAATCCCCAGCCAAAACGTGATTTTAAACGATCCTCTACGCCATTTATCTCTTTTGGATAGCGATCTGAAGTTAATATAATTTGTTGGTTACCCTCTAGTAATGAATTAAAAGTATGAAAGAATTCTTCTTGAGAACGTTCTTTATTCGCAAAAAATTGTATATCATCAATAAGTAATGCATCAACAGAACGATAATAGTTTTTAAACTCTTCAATTGCATTATTTTGTAAGGCTTTTACCATATCTTGCACAAAACGTTCTGAATGCATATAAACAACTTTTGCATTATCTTTTTCATCAATTATTTGATTACCAACAGCATGCAATAAATGAGTTTTGCCTAATCCAGTTGAACCGTATAAAAACAATGGGTTATAAGCCTTGCCTGGATTCTGGGCAACTTGTTTAGCAGCAGCAACAGCAAGTTGATTAGATTTGCCTTCAACAAAGCTATTAAATGTGTGCTTATGATTAATACCTGAGTGATAAGCGTGATTGCTATTAGTTTCTTTAGTCATTTTCCAAGCAGGAACAAGTTCTGCTTTTGGTTGTTCATTTTTGATTTTTTTATCCATCGAAAGTGTTGAACCAACTTCGAGATGCAATTTCAAAGAATCATTATTAAAATGCTTATTTAGTAATTGAGATATTGTTGTTAAATATTTATTTCTGACCCAATCTAACACAAATCTGTTAGGGGCATAAATATAGAGTTTGTTATCAACCATTTCCGCTTGCAATGGTCGAATCCATAAATTAAATTCAGTTGTTGGAAGTTCTTCTTGTAATTGAGAAAGACAATCTTGCCAAATAGCGGTAGGCACAGCAACTCCTTTAATTTTAATTACTAACAATGCTTCTGTAATTATAATCTTTTTTGTGGGTAATTTATAGATAGGGGTGACTATATAATTTGATGAATAAAAATTATATAGATAAAAAAACCCAGTTTAACTGGGTTTTTCAAGTAGAAGTAATAATTAATTTGTTGTATCAATAACTTTAACTTCTTGAATATTACGTGCTTTAACTTCAATTTCAACACGACGATCTGGTGCTAAACATGCTTTTAAGTTAGCGCCACGAAGTGCATTACATTTAGTACCTGTAACTGGTTGTGTTTTACCCACACCACGTGCACTGATTAGATCAGCTGGAACACCTTTTTCTACTAGGTATTTCATTACTGAATGTGCGCGTTGCTCAGAAAGTTTTTGATTATAGGTATCTGAACCAATACGGTCAGTATGACCAATTACAACGATAGCGCTTTGAGTTGGGTTAATTTTAACAAGTGATGTTAATAAGTTGTCTAATGCTTGACGACCTTCAGCTTTTAAGTCAGATTTCGCATAGGCAAATAATACATCTTCATTTAATACATAACGATTTTCTTGTGTTTTAACTTCAACTTCGGGTGCTGCTACAACAGGTGAACCTAAACGGTAAGTAATACCTAAAGTTAATAAACCGGCGTCTGGTGATGCATTAGTTTTAGTGTGGATATGTTGAACATATTGATATTCTAAACGAGTAGAGAAGTCTTCATCAAAGCGATAGTCAAGACCTAATGCATAAACAGGAGATAAGTCAGTTTTAGTTCCGCCGTGTCCATTTACATCTTTAACTAAGCCGCTATTTTTCCACTTAGCAATAGTTACCATTCCACCTGCACGAGCATAAATATCAAGGTCATCAGAAATGAATGATATTGGATAACTTAATTTACCAGTTAAAGAAACACCTTGTGCTGAAACTTTACTGTGACCTAGATCACTGTGAGTGCCTTGATAATTGTAAGTCTTTTTATATTTAGCAGAACCCAACCAGTCATATCCTAATTCAAATGCAAGATAAGGATTTGCTTGGAAACCAAGAAAAGCACCGCCGCCGATATTGCTACGATCAGAAGTGCTAACACCAACGTTAGAGTTTTCACGAATTTTATTTGCATCTAATCTGTAGAGTTCTGACCAACCTAATTTAGCACCTGTATAAAAAGTGTTATCTTCATATGCTGCATTAGCTGCAGTAGCTGTTAAGCTTGCAACTGCAATTGCTAGAGCTAGAGTTGTTTTTTTCATTTTTTTGCCTCAACTTTAATGTTGTTATAGACGATGTTTAGTTTCCTTTTGTTTAAATTTCACTTTAAATAAAAGAACAATTACTTATTGTTGTATTAATTATGCTATACATAATCCTAGTTGATTATAGCATATCTTGTATACAAATCTATATCTAATGATATCGCCTTTAAAAAATTTAAACAATGTTATCAAAATATTTTGTTAATCACTGTAGTAAAATCATTTACCGTATTGGATAACACTTTTGACATAATAAAAAAGTCAGCTTCAAGTCGTTTATCAAATTCATCTGAGCTTATATCTTCATTTTCATCTAGTATTATAGAATCAAATTTTATTCGTTTAAATGTTAGGTCAGAATTGACGATAAAGTTAACACCTCTCTCATCGACAATTTTCATTTTTGTAATCCATTTACCCGAATCAAAATGAACGCGCATTTCATCGCTTGTGATTTCTTGATTTTTACAGCTGATAATTCCATTACCTTCGAGCGGATCTTTTAGTTCAGCTTGATCACCTAATATAAAGGGTGAAAAATTAAGCTTTTCTTTAACCCATGAGGTCATAATCTGTTCAAGTGGTTTGTCAATTGATAGTGGAGTTAATGCTAATGAACCAAGTTCTTTGCGTAAAATCGCGAGAATATCTTCAGCTTGTTTAAAACTACTACAATCAACAATAATACGTTTATTTTCAGTATCAATCCAAAGCCAATAATGGTTATATTTACTAAAAGCCCTTGGCATTAAGTCAATTAAAACTTCATCTTTTAAGCTAGCCTTCTCGTTTTTTGTAAGTCTTCTACTTAGAGCTTGTTCTTGTTTATCAATTTTTTCTAATAAAGTTTGTTTAATGACTGGCGCTGGTAATATTTTGGTTTCTTTTTTTATACGTAATAATAAATGACCTTGCATATCGACAATAAAATCATTTTGGTTATTGTCATGATAGGGTGAAACCCAGCCCATTTTTGTTGTATCTAAGTTGCCACATGGGGTAAACATTTGAGATTTAATTGCTTTTTCAATAGCATCTTTATTGAGTAACGTGTCATTATTTAATTGATAAATAATGGCATTTTTAAACCAAAGCATGGATTTATCGTTCCTAAAATGTGTTTATGGTTATTATTTTAGCATGTTTAGTTTTTATTAACTGCCTGTAAATTGTAAAACAGTCATAGTTTTATTATTGTGCTTAGATTCAGCATGTTTCTAAGGTTAGAATTTATAAGATATGCCCATATAAACTGATGTTACTGTACTATTATCAACCATTGGACTGTCCGCAGCATCACCAGTTAATTTATCAATATGTACACTACCAAATGTAGCAATGTTGTCAGTTAATAAATATTGTGCTCCTATTTCAGCGTAAGGCGTAAATGAGCTGTCAACATTAAAGTAATGTAATTTTGAACGCGATGATTCTTTATGAGAAATACCATAGTAATAATCGTTATGTTTGCTGTTTGCCCAATTTACACCTATAGTTGGAACAATTATTAAGTTACCTTGCATATAAGGAATACTATAATCAGCATTGGCTAATAAACTATTACTTTCATCTAGTATATCAGCTCCTATACTACTAGAAAAACTTCCAAAATTAGTATCTATAGAGTATTCAATTTCAGCCAATAGGGTTGAGTGACGGTTATCAAGAAGTTTTAATTGATGATTATTGGAGTCATTTGGTTTGAATTCGTTAGATAAGTAACGTGCTCCAATGGATAAACTTTGATTATTTGTATTATAAGCATAAATGCCAGCTGATAAATCATCGATAAAAAATAGACCATTGTCATAATCAATATGAGGAACTGGATAAAACTTTGAACTGTAACTTTTATACGGAGAATTCCCCCAACCAATACCTAATCCAATAGATGTTGGATTGGCAGATACAGTTGGTATAGTTGATAAAGTAATTATTGATAAAATAGGAATTGAACAAAATGTTTTTTTCATCTTTTTTATATCCATTTAAGTAATAACGCTATCATCTAATCGAATATTATTCATCTGGAGTCTTGGTCACACAATCAATACATTAATTGTACATTGTAACAAATGAATTTCCTTAATAATAATGCCACATTTTGTCATATTTGAATATGGATTAGTGAGATAAATTATGAGTAAACCAACTTTAGAAATGATTAATAGTCGGCCCGACGATGCAACGTTATTGGCTGATGAAGCAAAATATTGTTCATTTGGTGATACCGTGCATTATGTTGAACCACCAAAGATTTTTGATGGCTGTGAAGGTAGTTACATGTATGATAAAGAAGGTAAAGCCTTCCTTGATTTACAAATGTGGTACTCTGCTTGTAACTTTGGTTATGCTAATGAACGTTTAAATAACGTACTTAAAAAGCAAATTGATACTTTACCACAATGCGCTAGCCAGTATTTACATCCTACTAAAATCGAATTAGCCAAAACAATTGCTCAAGGTATGGAGCAGCGATTCGGTTACCAAGGGCGAGTTCATTTTAATGTTGGTGGTTCACAATGTATTGAAGATTCATTAAAAGTCGTTCGTAATGCTACTGGTGGTAAATCTCTGATGTTTGCATTTCAAGGTGGTTACCATGGCCGTACTTTGGGTGCATCTTCAATTACCTCAAGCTACCGTTACCGTCGTCGTTATGGTCACTTTGGTGATCGTGCAATGTTTGTACCATTCCCATATCCGTTTCGTCGTCCAAAAGGAATGACAGCAGAAGAATATGGTGAACATTTAGTTGCTGAGTTTGCTCGTTTATTTGAAACTGAATATCACGGTGTATGGGATCCAAAAGTAGGACAGGCTGAATATGCTGCATTTTATGCCGAACCGTTACAAGCAACGGGTGGTTATATTGTTCCTCCACGTAATTACTTTAAAGGTCTGAAAAAAGTTTTAGATCAATATGGTATTTTATTAGTTGTTGATGAAATTCAAATGGGCTTTTATCGTACTGGTAAATTATGGTCAATTGAGCATTTTGATGTTAAACCTGATGTGGTGGTATTTGCGAAAGCATTAACTAATGGTTTAAATCCATTAGGTGGCTTATGGGCTCGTGAAGAGTTAATCAATCCGGAAGTATTCCCAGTTGGCTCAACTCACTCTACGTTTGCTTCAAATCCTTTAGGTACTGCAGTTGGTTTAGAAGTATTAAAAATGACTTCTGAAACAGATTACGAAAAAATGGTAATGGATAGCGGAGCATACTTCCTTGAAGGATTAAAAACACTAGAGAAGAAACATAAAGAGATAGGCGAAGTTGATGGTCTAGGTCTTGCACTTCGCGCTGAAATTTGTACCGAAGATGGATTTACCGCTAACAAAGCCTTAGTTGATAAAATGGTAGATATTGGTATGTCAGGTGATCTTGATTGGAAAGGTAACAAAATGGGCTTGGTGCTCGATATTGGTGGTTACTATAAAAATGTTATCACCTTTGCTCCATCATTACATATTTCTCGTCAAGAAATCGATCAAGGTATCGAATTGCTCGATCAATTAATCACACGAGCAAAAAAAGAACTTTAATCCTTTAATTCTATTCTTCCTGCCAACTTTTGTTGGCAGGTTGCGTTTTATAGCCAACCATTTATTAAATTTATGAAATACATCAATCAGTTAGAAAAAAATGAATTAATAAACAGCTTTTTAACTTATCCGCCACAGGATTTTTCAGCTTGGTTAAGTGATGATGATGTGCCTGTTTTTTCTGCCAAGTTTGATTTACTTACAACTGCAAATGATGATTTTAAATATAAAATTCAAAAATTTCCTTTTTATAAAAAATGGAAACATTGGTTACAGCCAAGAACCTGTTTTGTTGGGACAACTGTTTCGGAATATACGTTATTAACAGATAAGGTTGATGCTAATCAATTAGCTAAACATCTTAAAACAACTTATGCCAAACAATATCCTTTTATGATTGTTAAAGATCTTCCTTTAGCATCCCCGTTATTAAGTGAATACGATAACCACTATTCAGAGCAGCTTATTGAAGCGTTAAAAGAACAAGGCTATATCGAAGTTGAAGGACAAGCATTAGCTTGGTTACCTATTGATTTTATTGATATAAACGAATTTTTCTCGCGTTTTTCGTATAGTCGACGAAAAAATTTTAGAAGAAAACTAAAATCACGCGATAAATTAGACATTAATATTTTGCATAGTGGGGATGAATGCTTTTTTAATCAAGATGTTCAAGACGAATATTATCAACTTTATCTTAATGTTTATCAGCAAAGCGAAATACATTTTGATTTATTAACTAAACCATTTTTTATTCAATTATTGCAAAGTAAAGCAGCCAAAGCCCATATTTTTACTTATCACAATAATGGAGTATTTATTGGTTTTAATATCTGTTTTGAAGTAAATAATATGCTGATTGATAAATATATCGGCATGGTTTATCCAAAAGCAAGAGAACTAAATCTTTACTTCGTAAGCTGGTTTGTAAATCTTGAATATGCGTTGCAACAAGGATTTAATTATTATATTGCAGGTTGGACAGATCCTGAAGTAAAAGCATCATTGGGTGCTAAATTCACATTTACTAAACATTTAGTATATATTCGTAATCCATTATTACGTGTAATATTACGTAAATTGATTGGTCACTTTGAAAGTGACAAGGAGAAAGTAGCATGACCTGTCCTATTATACTCAATTTCGATAAAAGTGTAGGTAAGATAAACAATGCTAAAACCATCGATGTGACTGAGTGGCAGGATGCCATTCGCTTTGGCTGTACTGAGAAAAAATTCTTTCACTTTAAAAAAGTGTTGCAACAATCCCTACCTGATAAATATGGAACGGTGTTAATGGGAAGTGGAGATTTTCATCATGTTTCGTTATTATTGATTGAACGTTTAGCTAAAGAATATTCAGCTAGCAATCCCATTCAAGTTGTCGTTTTTGATAATCATCCTGACAATATGCGTTATTTATTTGGAATACATTGCGGATCATGGATTAGTTACGTGGCAAGTTTACCTTTTGTTAGCCGCGTACATGTTTTAGGTATTTCATCTCAAGACATTGGTCTTTCTCATTTTTGGGAAAACAGATGGTCACCGCTATTCCATAAAAAACTGACTTATTGGAGTTTAGATGTCAATGTTACTTGGGCAAAAAAAATTGGCTTAAGTCATGCTTTTCGCCATTTTGCTACCCCTGATGATCTTATTGCTAGCTTTCTTTCAGAACAATATCATAGCGCACAACCTGTTTATTTATCGATTGATAAAGATGCATTAAGTGAAGAAGTTGTACATACCAATTGGGATCAGGGTAAATTACAAACATATCATATCCTTGATACTATCACCTCAATCAAACCAAGGCTTGTTGGTAGTGATATTACAGGGGAACTTTCTATATGGAAACCGACAAATTGGTTTAAACGTTTTCTTAGTTCACTAGATAAGCAACCCAGCATATCATCTGATGATCTTATCAATTGGCAGAAAGAGCAACATCAGCTTAATCTAACGTTATTGAAAGCTATTTCAGGATAAACTATTGTCAAAAAGTTTGAGGAAATGTAGGTGTTTGAGTATAAAACTTAGACCTACTTTTCCAAAGATCTGAAAAAAATTTAAGGATGATGTTTAGAAGAATTCTGTTTAGATAATTTGCCTTCTGCTAATGCTAAAAACAAAATTCCTGAAACAATTAGAATTGTACCGATTAATTTAAATAACGTAATAGGTTCCTGAAATAACCAGATTGATGCAATCATTACCGTTACTACTTCAAAGTGAGATGCGGCAAATGCTGGACCGACTGGTGCTTTTTTTAATAACGTCATCCAGGTGAAAAAAGTAAGAATATATCCTGTTATTGATATATAAATCCATGGGTTAGTAAAAACCCGCACTAACCAATCCATACTCATTTCTAGAGGTTGGGCATGGATAGCGGTTAATTTAAAACTACATTGTGCAATAGTATCAAAAAAAAGTAATACTGAAAAACCGATAAGATAGAATCTAGCCATATTTAAGACATTCCTACAAAAATGACGCCAGTAGTAATTAATAGCATGCCAATTAAACGATAAAAGGTAAGCAGCTCTTTGAAAATAATACGTCCAACAATCATAATAGTAATAATATTAAATGAGGCTAGCAATACACCTTGTGAAAGGGGAACTAAAGTTAAAAATGCCAACCATAATAAAAATTCTGCAACATAAGAGATAATGCCAATCCAAATCCAATGATTTTTTGCCAAATCTAGCCAATAATACCAACCATCACGATTATTTGGTGAGATGGCAGCAAATTTAAAAGCGACTTGTCCTAAAGTATCAAAACAGATGTTACTAACCCAAAGTATCATTACTAATGGTGACATTATGACTCTATTCCTTTTGCTATATTATTGAAGAATGTAATGCACTCTTTAATCACTTCCCGACGTTGACTATCAATTGTTATTAAATGATAACTGTCATTTAAGATCACTAGTTTTTTGGAGCCAGAAACGTTTTTTTCAACTAGTTTTGCATTGGTTTCAATATTGGCGATATCATCATTACCTGAGTGCATAATTAAACATGGTGAAACAACATTAGGCAGTTGAGCGCGTACATCCTTGGCAAGTAATTGCATTTCGGCAAGTGCTGGGAAGGGATTTCCTGCAAGTCCTGCTGAAGCTGCATCACCACTTAACATGCTTTCAGATACGACGGCTCGAATCCGTTCATCTTTAAGTCCATATGGTGGTTTTTCAATAAAAGACACTTTTTGGAAAATTCTTAATTTTTTAAAATAAACCAACAAAAAGAAGAATTTTTTTGCCCAAAAAGGCATACTCCAGCCATCGTAATAAAAAGTTGGTGCTAAAACGCCAACACCCTTAATTTGTTCTGGTCTATCAGCGGCTAGTTTCAGTGCTAAAAGTGCACCCATTGATAATCCAGCAACATAAACATTATCAACATGTTGAGCTAAGTAATCAGCCCCTTCTTGTACACTTTGGTACCAATCTTGCCATGATGTTTTACAAAGATCAGCTTCGGTACCACAATGACCGGCTAGTTGAATAGCATAAACTGTAAATCCAGCTTTATGTAAACCATTAGCTAAAATTCGCATTTCATTCGGCGTACCAGTTAAGCCATGAATTAGAAGTACACCATTTTTATTACCAGGTAAAAAATAAGATAAATCTTGCATTGTACTCATTATTATGCCTTTACTATTTTACTATCATGATGGGAATTAAAGAATGTTGTGCTTGTTCTAATGCTTTGGTTACATCAGCAAAACTATTGATAGCACAGTGCGCAATCTTATTTTTTTTACAGTAATTCACTAGTTTGTCTTTGGCAAAAACATAATCAACATTATGTGATACACAGTAGTCTGAGGTACCATCTCCTACAAAAAGTATTTGGGGGAAATATTGTTGCTTTTTAACATGATTACATTTGCAATTACCACTTTGTTTAATACAATCCTTATTGGCATAAGGAAATTCAAGTCGCCAACTACGGTTATTATCATGAAGCAACTTATTGGCAAAAATAGGCAAATGTTCAATTCCATGACGTTTTAATACAAACTGTATTGCGTAATCTAACCCATCACTCACAACATGAACAGGAATATTCTTTTGTTCGGTATAATTAATAAACGATTTAAACATTGGATCGATTTCAATCTTGGAGAGAACTTGATTGAGTTCCTCTAAACTGGCATCCATTAGAGCAATTTGTTTACTCATGCATTCTTGAGAGCCAATTTTGCCATTAACCCACATTTCTTCAAGCTCATCACAACCATCTTGCCCGAAATAACTCAGTAAAGTATCGGTTACATCATTAACACTGATGGTTCCATCAAAATCACATAAGACAATAGGAGTCTGATGCTGAGTATAAGATGGATAAAAAAGATGGTCAGCCATCGATGAAAAAGTATTCATTTTAAAATCAAAATAGTCTAATTGTAGATAATGGCGCAAATTTTCTCATAAAGTAGTTTTAAACTTTGTGGGCTCTTTGTATATATTTTGTAACGAGGGTGAAATTGTCTGTATAATGAGGTTCACTCGGTATAAGCTATAGTAATGAGAATCGATAATGAGCGAACGTATATTAATCATTGAAGACGATCCAAGATTAGCCAACCTCATACAAGTATACCTTGTTCGGCAAGGGTATACCGTTGATTGGCATAATAGTGGTGAAGGAGCAGAAGAAAAAATTCGTCAACTCAATCCAGATTTGGTCATATTAGATGTAATGTTGCCACAAAAATCAGGTTTTGATATTTGTCGTGATATACGAGGCTGGTTCGCCAATTATATTTTAATCATGACAGCCAGTGAAGATAACATCGATGAAATTGTCGGACTTGAACTTGGTGCTGATGATTATTTGGCAAAACCAGTTGAACCAAGATTATTACTTGCTCGAATACGTGCCTTGTTACGACGTAAACAGATAGAAAATGAAAAAGATTGTGGCAAAGAATGGGTTATGCCCTTAAATAACAAAACCCTTATTTTTGATAACTTAGTGATAGATGGCGAAAATAGGAAAGTAGTATTACAAGAACAAGAGATAGATTTAACTACCGCGGAATTTGATCTTCTATGGTTATTGGCTAATAATGCTGGAAACATATTATCAAGGGATGATATTTTTTCTCAAGTGCGTGGTATTGATTTTGATGGTAGCGATCGTTCTATTGATTCCCGTATATCAAGACTTCGCCGTAAATTGCTCGATGATCCTGACAATCCATCACGAATTAAAACGGTTCGAGGAAAAGGTTACTTATTCATGCGTGAGGGGGATAGTCATTGAGTCAATTATTAGCCAAACCACTATTTTTTAATAGACGAATTGTATTTTATCTCGTTATATTACTTTCTTTGCAGTGTATCATTGCTTATGGAGCTTTATTGGTATTTGATTCTTTACCTTCCTCATTAACTGATATGCCCGATGATCATCTTGTATTTCGTGAGTCACAACGAGGTACAGTAAACTTAATTCGTATGAGAATTAACGAAAATAAAAATCGTCCTTTGCAAGAAGTTGTTGACGAGTTGCAACCTTATTTTGGCTACCCAATAGAAATTTTACCAATCAATACGGTTTTACCGCATTCAGTTTTTCAAGAATTAAAAAATCTTGGTTTTTCTTTTGATAGTGATAAAGAAGTTGTCTACATTGATTTAAATGATGGTAATTTATTACAGTTAGGTCCTATCGTAATGCGCGATATATTACAGTCTAACACTATGTCATTAAGTGTTTTTTTAATTATTTGGGCGTTATTTAGTGCGATCATCTTTTTTATTCTAATCTATTTTGCTTTTAGTGCAGTTTGGAAAGATTTAGTAAATATAAGACAAACTGCAGAACAGCTTGGGCAGGGCAATTTAAAAGCCAGAACTGAAAACGTTAAAGGCTGGTTATTCAAACCACTCGCAAAAGTTCTAAATAATATGGGAACACACATAGAACATTTAGTTGGTACGAACCAAACTATCTCGCATGCTATGGCACACGAACTGCGCACACCACTTGCCCGTATGCGATTTGAGCTTAGTATGCTTGAAGAATCTAATGATGAACAAGAAAAATTGCTTCTACAAAAAGGTATGAGTGATGATATTAACGAATTAGAAACCTTAATCAGTGCCAGCTTAAATTACTTTAAAATGCAACAGAGTAATATTGAGTTAAACTTAACTCAAGTTTCATTAAAACAATGGGTTGAAAAAGTCTGTCAGTCCTTAGCATTATTTAAACCAAAAGGATTTGAATTAGTGTGCAATAGTCAGGATGTTTTAGCTATCATTGATACTAATTTAGCAGAAACAATTGTTAAAAATTTACTTCTAAATGCATTTAAATATGCTACGCATAAAGCAGTATTAAATATTACAAAACAGAAAAATAGCGTAGTAATTGAAATTGATGATGATGGACCAGGCGTTCCGTTTGAAGCACGTGAAAAGATTTTTATGCCCTTTGCTAGACTAGATACCAGTCGAACACGTTCTACTGGTGGTTATGGCCTTGGTTTAGCATATGTCAAATTAATGGCAGAATTTCATGATGGTAATGCTTTCGTCGTTACTAGCCCTCTTGGAGGAGCAAGGTTTGTGATTTCATTAAAGTCTAACGATTGTTAATCATTTTCTTATAATTAATGCGTTATTATTAAATATGATCATAATTATTAAGTTTCAATAAGTTATTTTTTGCAGTTTATCATAAGATAATATTTACTTTATTGAACAGTGAGGTAAATATTATGACAAATAAGTCAATGCATTCAATTCCAAAATTTTATTGGATCAAGTTTGTGATAATTTTTCTTTTTGGATTGTAATGTTATTTATGCTGGAAGATCTGTTTTAATTCCTTTAGTATGAGAATTACAATCCCAGTTTGGTTTAAATAAAGCACAAAATGGGGGGCATGATAAGTTTGTTTTTTTCGCTTATACAATATTTCAAATACCATCACTTGTTCCTGGCGATATATTGGTAAAATTAGTTTAAATACCGTGTTGATAGCTTTAGTTTCTGATAATGCATCAAAAGCATCATTAAGTACTGTATTTGGACTGTATAGTTTTTTTGTATGGCTGCATCAATCTGTGCTCCTTATTTTTCAGACTTGATTGCCGATAAAACGGTAAGTTTAAATAGTGGTTTTTACTTAGCTGCAGTTATTACTATGGTTGGAATAACTGCAATGCTATTTGTCAAAGAAGGACCAACTGTTTATTAGATTTAATGTATCGTGGTGATTTTAATGATTTTTAATCATTCTTTCTTGTTGATTATCTTGTCAGAAATATTAGGTAAAGCATAAATTTTAGTAAAACATAGTGTTTTATCGGAATAAAAAGTCTGCTTTTTTTCCATTTCAGAAAAAGAAAAAATTTGTTATATTCTTTAGTCAAAATGATAAAAAGTGACAGAACAAATTTTTAAATTCGTCATTGAAATATAAAATCAGAGGTTTTTTATGAGCGGTTCACTACCGGCTGAGACTGATAATCGTCCAACAAATTTTATTCGCCAAATTATAGATGCAGATCTTGCAGCAGGAAAATATAAAACAACACATACTCGTTTTCCACCGGAGCCAAATGGTTATTTACATATAGGTCATGCTAAATCAATATGTTTAAACTTTGGCCTAGCTCAGGATTATCAGGGTAAATGTAATTTACGTTTTGATGATACTAATCCAGTTAAAGAAGATATTGAATATGTTGAGTCAATTAAAGAAGATGTACGCTGGTTAGGTTTTGAGTGGGATGGTGAAATTTGTTATTCATCTGATTATTTCGACCGTTTATATGAGTATGCTATTGAGCTTATCGAAAAAGGACTCGCTTATGTTGATGAACTATCAGCTGATGAAATTCGTGAATATCGAGGAACGCTAACTCAACCAGGTAAAAATAGTCCTTACCGCAACCGTAGTGTTGATGAAAATTTGGCACTTTTTAAACAAATGAGAGAAGGTATCTTTGCTGAAGGGAAGGCTTGTTTACGCGCTAAAATCGATATGACATCTCCATTCATTGTCATGCGCGATCCTGTTTTATATCGCATTAAATTTGCAGAGCATCACCAAACAGGTAATAAGTGGTGTATCTATCCAATGTACGATTTTACCCATTGTATTTCCGATGCGATTGAAAATATTACCCATTCTCTCTGTACACTTGAGTTCCAAGATAATCGGCGTTTATATGATTGGGTGTTGGATAACATTACAATTGAGGCTCGTCCGCATCAGTATGAGTTTTCTCGTTTAAATTTAGAGTATGCAATAACTTCTAAACGTAAACTGACGTTGTTAGTGACAGAAAAAATTGTTGATGGTTGGAATGATCCACGTATGCCTACTGTTTCAGGCCTACGTCGCCGTGGATATACACCAGCCTCGATTCGTGAATTTTGCCGTCGTATTGGCGTAACTAAACAAGAAAATACCGTTGAGATGAGTACGCTTGAGTTTTGTATTCGTGAAGATCTTAATGAGAATGCCCCACGTGCTATGGCAGTGCTTGATCCTGTTAAAATAGTAATTGAGAACTTTTCAGAAACACTTGATGAAGTATTAAGCATGCCTAATCATCCTAATCGTCCAGAGTTAGGTAATCGTGAAGTGACTTTTACTCGTGAAATTTATATCGATCGTGCTGATTTTAGAGAAGAAGCTAATAAAAATTATAAGCGTTTAGTTTTAGGAAAAGAAGTTCGTTTGCGTAATGCTTATGTAATTCGTGCTGATCGCGTTGAAAAAGACTCAGAAGGTAATATCCAAACGATCTATTGTACTTATGATCCTACTACATTAAATAAAAATCCAGAAGATGGGCGTAAAATTAAAGGTGTAATTCATTGGGTGTCAGCTAAATTTGCAAAACCAGCTGAAATTCGTCTTTACGATCGTTTGTTTAATACGCCAAATCCTGGATCAGCCGATGACTTTTTATCGACCATTAATCCTAATTCTTTATTGATTAAAAGAGGTTTTGTTGAGCCAAGTTTACAATATGCAGAGATCGGTAAGGCTTTTCAGTTTGAACGTGAAGGTTACTTTTGTTTAGACAGCAAATATGCCTCAGATGATAATTTGGTATTCAATCGAACTGTCGGATTGAGAGATAGTTGGAACGATGCTTAAACAATAACATGACATTCGCCGACTTAGGTCGGCGGATTATTAAAATTTAATCTTTAATCTTCAAATTTAAATAATTTTGTTTGTTGATCTAGATAGTTAAGTAAATCAGGTATTCTATATTTACCTGACATTGATTTTACATTTTCCGCAGCCTTTTCTAATGATATACCTAAAGCAGTGACATATAAAGGATGTTTACTTTGCCCTCGAGCTACTTCGATTAAGTATTCACTATTTTCATAAAAAGGTTTTTTCGCTACTCCAATAATGGGTATTTTTTTATCTAAAGCATTATATAAATATCCACCTAATCCTATCTTACCGTTATTCAAGTGCACATATCCATCAATAACAATTGTGGTAATTTTGCTTAAATCGATTTTATTTAAAAGTGACATTATACAAGGTAGTTCTCGTTGATAAAACTGACCTGATTGATAAGGGGCAACATTATTTTGATAATCAATAATGATTCTTTCAATATCACATTTATTATCAGCCCAATGATTAAATAAAATTCCTACAGATTTTGCTTGGTTATTTATGTAATAAACATCAATTGCAAGAATCATTTACCTTAATTTTCCTCTCAATATATTATTCAGTAAACACAACTTATAAATTTTACGATTCATTAAATAACATGATACCATTATTCATTATCATTTCTCTATTATTTATTTGATATTCAATACTTATCATAAAGTTAGGCAACTTAATGCATGATTATCCACACAATATAAACTGTTTTTAAGATAGCCATAATGTGCAGTTTCTTTTATACTATTGCTCTATTTTTTACCTATTTTGGTCTTAAAAAGAGTAATTAGCATGAAAATTTTAGCTGGTTCTTCTGCTTTATCCGCATTTCGTATTAGTAAAATCTTATCTATTTGTCATGAAAAATCCATTCCCGTTATTAGCCTTGAAGCTCAATTTATCCATTTTATTGATTCAATTGATGAGTTTACAGTTGAGCAACAATCAATACTTGAAAAATTATTAAAATATGGTCCGAAATCTGTTCACGTAGATGAAGATTGTAATACCAATAGACAACTCTTTTTAGTCACGCCTCGTGCTGGCACGATTTCTCCATGGTCCTCAAAAGCAACTGATATTGCTCATAACTGTGGTTTAACACAAATTCATCGTATTGAGCGGGGTATTGCTTATTACATTGCAACAAGTTTGCCAATGACTCAATCTCAAAAAGATGAATTTGCCGAGTTAATTCATGATCGTATGATGGAAGCCGTATTAACCAGATTTGATCAAGCAGAACAATTATTTAAAGTTGATGAACCAGCACCAGTAATTGTTGTGGATTTGTTAGGTCAAGGACGACAGGCACTCGAGGAGACTAATATCAAGTTAGGTTTAGCGTTAGCATCTGATGAAATTGATTATTTAGTTGAAAGTTTTAAAAAATTAAATCGTAATCCAACAGATATTGAACTGTATATGTTTGCGCAAGCAAATTCAGAGCATTGTCGACATAAAATTTTCAATGCAGATTGGATTATTGATGGTATTAAGCAGCCTAAATCATTGTTTAAAATGATAAAGAACACCTTTGAAAATGTACCTGATTATGTTTCATCTGCTTATAAAGATAATGCCGCGGTTATGGAAGGTTCTAAAGTAGGTAGATTTTTTGCTGATTATGGAAATCGAACCTACAATTATCATCAGGAATATGTAGATATTTTAATGAAGGTTGAAACGCATAATCATCCAACAGCGATATCACCTTGGCCAGGTGCGGCAACAGGTAGTGGTGGTGAGATCCGTGACGAAGGTGCAACAGGAAAAGGTGCCAAACCGAAAGCTGGATTAGTTGGCTTTTCAGTTTCAAATTTACGAATCCCAAATTTTGAACAACCATGGGAACAAGATTTTGGCAAACCTGACAGAATAGTGAGCGCTTTTGACATTATGATGGATGGACCTTTAGGAGGTGCCGCATTTAATAATGAGTTTGGGCGTCCTGCATTGTTAGGCTATTTTCGTACATATGAGGAAAAAGTAAATAGCTTTAATGGTGAAGAAGTTAGAGGATATCATAAACCTATTATGTTAGCCGGTGGTTTGGGAAATATTCGCCGTGAACATATCCAAAAAGGGGAATTCCCTATTGGTTCCAAATTAATTGTTCTTGGTGGCTCTGCCATGAATATCGGTTTGGGAGGAGGAGCAGCCTCTTCAATGACATCTGGGCAATCTAATGCTGATCTTGATTTTGCATCAGTTCAACGTGATAACGCTGAAATGGAACGGCGTTGCCAAGAAGTGATAGATCGTTGCTGGCAACTTGGTGATGAAAATCCTATTTTGTTTATCCATGATGTCGGTGCAGGTGGCTTGTCTAACGCTATGCCGGAACTGGTTAGTGATGGTGGCTGTGGGGGGCAGTTTGAATTACGTAAAATATTAAGTGATGAATCAGGTATGTCGCCGTTGGAAATTTGGTGTAATGAATCACAAGAGCGTTATGTGCTGGCTATTCATCCAGAAAGTCTTGAGTTATTTGATGAATTTTGTAAACGTGAACGTACACCTTATGCAGTTATCGGAGAGGCTACATTAAATAAAGCGGTAGTTTTACATGATGAACATTTTAATAATAATCCGATAGATTTACCTTTAGATGTTTTACTTGGTAAACCCCCTAAAATGCTACGAGAGGTTAAGTCTCGACAAGCTCATGGTGATAATTTTTCACCAAATGACATTAATTTATATGACGCGGTTAAACGCGTTTTACATTTGCCAACGATTGCTGAAAAAACTTTTTTAATTACGATTGGTGACCGTTCGGTAACAGGAATGGTTGTTCGCGATCAAATGGTTGGACCTTGGCAAGTACCCGTTGCCGATTGTGCAGTGACAACAGCAAGTTTAGACAGTTATTATGGTGAGGCTATGTCGATTGGTGAGCGTGCTCCTGTTGCACTACTTAATTACGCTGCATCAGCAAGATTAGCTGTTGGTGAAGCAATTACCAATATTGCAGCGACCAACATTGGCGATATTAAACGGATTAAGCTTTCGGCTAATTGGATGGCTGCTGCAGGTCATCCAGGTGAAGATGCCGGTCTGTATGAAGCAGTTAAGGCTATTGGCGAAGAATTATGTCCAGCTTTAGGGTTGGCGATTCCTGTTGGTAAAGATTCAATGTCAATGAAAACAACATGGCAACAAGATGGTGAACAAAAAGCAGTAATTTCACCATTGTCGCTAGTAATTTCCGCATTTGCTCGAGTTGAAGATGTTCGTAAAACTGTCACACCTCAATTATGCACAGATAAAGATAATTTATTATTGCTTATTGATTTATCCAAAGGTCATCAAGCATTGGGGGCAACTGCATTAGCACAAGTTTATCGTCATTTAGGGCAAAAAACAGCTGATGTTCATGATGCTAATGAATTAGCATCTTTTTATCAAGCTATCCAAACATTAATCGCGGACAGTTTGCTAGTCTCTTACCATGACCGTTCAGATGGTGGTTTATTAGTTACCCTGGCGGAAATGGCTTTTGCTGGGCATTGTGGTATTGATGTCGATATTCATACGCTTGGTAGTGATGTGATTGCTTCTCTATTTAATGAGGAACTGGGGGCCGTTATTCAAATTCGTGGAAAGGATTTAGATAGGGTAATGGCATGCTTTAAGCAGTTTGAACTTTCTCATGCGATTCATACGCTAGGTAAAGCAAAAGCAGGACAGCAATTCATTATACGTAATAATATAGCAGTAGTTTATAGCGAATCTCGTTTAACATTAAGAACATGGTGGGCTGAAACCACATGGCAAATGCAACGTTTACGTGATAATCCAGCGTGTGCCGATCAAGAACATCAAGCCAAACAAAATAATGATGATCCGGGCTTGAATGTATGGCTTACGTTTGATCCAATGCAAGACCTTGCCGCACCTTATATATTAAAAGGAGTGAAACCGAAAGTTGCGATTTTACGTGAACAAGGTATTAACTCTCATGTTGAAATGGCCGCTGCATTTAATCGAGCTGGTTTTGAATCAATTGATGTCCATATGACTGATTTATTATCTGGTCAGGTGACTTTAGATCAATTTCATACTCTTGTTGCTTGCGGTGGTTTCTCATATGGTGATGTTTTAGGTGCTGGAGAGGGATGGGCTAAATCAATTTTATTTAATGAGCAAGCTAGATATGAATTTGAACAATTTTTTCATCGTAATGATACTTTATCATTAGGTGTCTGTAATGGTTGTCAAATGATGTCAAATTTAAAAGATCTAATTCCTGGTGCTGATTTATGGCCACGTTTTGTGCGTAATTTATCAGAACGATTTGAAGGACGTTTTAGTTTGGTACAAATTCAATCTAGCCCTTCATTATTTTTTACTGATATGGCGGGTTCGCATATGCCAATTGCAGTATCACATGGGGAAGGGCGAGTTGAAATTCGAGATGATGCTCACTTATCTGAATTAGAAACATCAGGATTAATTACAGTACGTTACATTGATCATTTCGGCAATGTAACACAGCAGTATCCTGCTAATCCAAATGGCTCACCAAATGGTATTACGGCTGTGACTTCAAGTGATGGCCGTGCAACCATTATGATGCCTCACCCTGAACGAGTATTTAGAACAGTAACTAATTCATGGCATCCTGATAATTGGGGGGAAGACAGTCCATGGATGCGAATATTCCGCAATGCACGTAAGCAGTTGGGTTAAAATATAAAAACCGCCGAAATTTGTCGGCGGTTATTTGTTAAAATAAAATGGCTACATTAAGCGCTTGCATCTTGTTTTTGTCTTGCTACAAGAGGATTTGCTAAAGTATTTGCCATTTTTCTAAGTAATATGTCTGTTTCATCCCAGTTGATACAAGCATCAGTCACTGAAACACCATATTTAAAGTTTTCTTTTGATTGTTCGGAAGATTGATTACCTTCAACTAGATTACTTTCAATCATCACACCAATAATTGAATTATTTCCAAGTTTGATTTGCTCAATAATTGAATCTGCAACAATTGGTTGATTACGATAATTCTTATTAGAATTTGCATGACTACAGTCAATCATTAAATTCGGTAATAACCCCGCTTGTTTCATCTGTATTTCACATAGTGCAACATTTTCAGCATTATAATTTGGAGCTTTACCTCCACGTAAGATCACATGTCCATGAGAATTACCGACAGTTTGTAAAACTGTTACTTGTCCTTGCTGGTTAATACCTACAAAACGGTGAGGCATAGAAGCTGATTTCATAGCATTAATTGCGACATCTAAATTGCCATCGGTACCATTTTTAAAACCAACTGGCATGGATAAACCAGATGCCATTTCACGATGGGTTTGTGATTCTGTTGTTCTTGCACCTATAGCAGACCAGCTAATTAAATCGGCAATGTATTGTGGTGTGTTTGGATCTAATGCCTCGGTTGCGATAGGTAAACCGATTTTAGTGATATCAAGTAATAATTTACGGGCTTTTTTGAGTCCGTACTCAATGTCAAATGAACTATCCATATGTGGATCATTTATCATACCTTTCCAACCAACGGTTGTTCTAGGTTTTTCAAAGTAAACACGCATAACAATAAATAAATCATTGCTAACTTCGTCAGATAATTTTTTTAGTTTATGCGCATATTCAATTGCTGCTTGAGGATCATGAATAGAACATGGACCACAGACAATGAGTAATCGGGGATCTTTTCTCTCTAAAATATCAACTACAGTTTTTCGTGACGAAGCAATTTGGTTTTCTAATTCTGGAGAAAGTGGGTAAAGTTGTTTTATTTCATTAGGGGTGATTAGCATATGTTCATCTCTAATTCGAACATTATTCAACGTATCTTTTAACATTTTTATTTTCCTTATGAAAAATCTTTTAAATATTTTATATGTAAAATATTAATTACATAAACGCCTACTATGTAAACACAAAATTACATAATAGTAAATAGAATTTTTTGTTTTTATTTCATAATGATGGTTTCATAATATTATATATGTAATATATAAAGCTGTTTTTTATAAATGAGTGAATTTATAAGTTATCTTTTTGTTGTGTAAATAAAATTTTACAAATAGCTTACTTGTTAAATTTTTATGGATAATAGAGATTGATGGTGACTGGTTTTTGTTAAAAAATAATTGTAATGTGTAAAATTGTGAATTTAGGAACAATCAACAATGCTTCAACAAAAACGATTTATTCATATAATGGGTACTATTATTGAAATATGGTTGTTAGACGATAATGCAGAAGTTTTATTAGATGCAGCAGAAAATCAGTTAATGGATTACGATCGTCGTTTTAGTGCTAATAATCCTAAATCAGAATTAATGAATATCAATCAAAATGCTGGGATTAAATTTGTACCAGTATCAGCAGACCTTTTTACATTAATTAAGATTGGAAAAATCCAAAGCACTATTGATAATAGTTTTTTAAATATTGCGATAGGACCTTTAATACAAACTTGGCGAATTGGTTTTAATGATGCTAGATATCCTTCTGATAAAGAAATAAAACAGCAATTAAAGTTTATTAATCCTAATAATATTATTTTAGATGAATCCAATAATTCTGTTTTTCTCACTCAACCAGAAATGGCTATTGATTTAGGTGCATTAGCTAAAGGTTTTTTTGCTGATAAGATAATTGAGTTTTTTAAACAACAAAGTGCCAAAGCAGCATTTATTAATTTAGGTGGAAATGTTTTAACTTTTGGTGATTGTCCTTTTCATGATGATGGATACTGGCGAGTGGGTATTCAGAATCCTTTTCAACCAAGAGGAAATATTATCACTGCACTAAAAATAAAAAATCAGTCAGTGGTTACATCTGGTATTTATGAACGAACATTTAGTTATAATGGCAAAACCTATCATCATATTTTTGATAGTCGAACTGGATATCCAGTAGAAACCGATCTAACCAGTATTACTATTGTGTCAAAAAACTCGCTTAATGGAGAAATTTGGACTACACAGCTTTATGGGGCAAGTGCTCAGTATGCTATAAAGGCTATAAATAAAATACCTGATATTGAAGGAATGATTGTTACGATTAATCATAAGTTTGCTTGTTCAGATGGTTTGCTTATTGAATGAATCATTTATAGATTAAATAAGTATTAATTAAATGGCTTGGCTTCATGATTAAGTGATGAGATAAAAATATCAACAAGCGCCCTTTTAGAAGAATTTAAAGCTCTATTTGCAGAATATGCAATAAAGTAATTAAGAGAAATGAGATCTAAAGGAAGTGGTAATAAGTTATAAGCTTGATCATTTTTTTTATTGCAAATATTAACACTTTCTGGAATGAAAGTAATACCTATCCCTTTTTTGGCTAACTCAACAAGTGTAAAAATATTACTACTTTCAAGAATTATTTGGGGTTCAATTTTATATTTTTGAATTAGATATTCAATCTGATGACGAATTGCCGATCCATGTGCTGTTAAAATAAGCTTTTCTTGCAGTAACATTTTTATAACATCATTATTACATTCAAGTATTTTTGGATTTTTTTGATAAAGTTTTGAGCTTTGAGGGATCAGCGCATAATAGCAATGTTTGCCACAGGTATGGCTAATTAAGTTTTGTGATATTGTTTCAGGATTTTGCCCAATAAAAAAATCTAACGTATTATTTTCTGTTTTTTCTTCAAGATTTGTTGGAGTATATTCATGTAATTCAATTTTTACATTTGGATATTTTTGCATAAATTCTGGCAAAAAAAGTGGCAGCAAATAGGTACCTAAACAAGGTAAAACACCTATTTGAATTACTTCATAATTTGTATCAGTGTACTTTTTTATTTTTCTTTTAAATTGTTCTTCTTTGTCTACCAGTGAAGCTAAATATTGATAATAAATCTTACCTGCTTCAGTTAATTGTAAGGGTACCGTTTGACGATTAATGATTTCAATACCAATTTGATTTTCTACTTTTATTATTGTTTGCGTTAAATATGATTGAGAAATATAAAGATTTTTTGCTGCTTTGGTGTAATTTCCATGTTTAAGTAAAACATCAATGTATTGCATCATATTTAATGAATTTATTTTAGTCATTTTATCTCTCATTTCCTGTTTTACTTTGTTATAACAAATTACTTATAACTCTATAATTAATCAGCTATTTCACAAATGTATTTTTCTGTTCTAAACTAACTTTGATATGCATATCACTCAAATATAAACATGCTAAATCTAATAATTAAATATACAACTGTTTTGTAGGATTTCTAAATAATTTATTCTAAAAAAATGAAATATTAATAAAATTTGTACTGATAATTACTAAGTGAGGTTTTAAAGTGAAATTTATTGGCATAGTTGGCACGAATTCGGATCGTTCAACTAATAGGAAATTACTCCATTTTATGAAAACGCATTTTGCGCACAAAGCAGAAATTGAAGTTTGTGAAATTAAGTCATTGCCTGCATTTAATGAGCCTGAAGATAAAACTCCTCCTTCAACAGTAAAAGAGTTATCAGATAAAATTGAAGCAGTTGATGGGGTGATTATTGCCACACCAGAATATGATCATTCAATTACTGCGGCCTTAAAAAGTGCTATTGAGTGGTTGTCTTACACAACTCGCCCACTAATTAATAAATGTGTGATGATTGTAGGAGCTTCCCATGGATCGTTAGGTTCTTCAAGAGCACAGGCGCATTTACGGCAAATTTTAGATGCTCCAGAGCTAAAAGCACGAATTATGCCAAGTTCAGAATTCCTTTTAGGGCATTCGCTCCAAGCTTTTGATGAAAATGGTGTTCTTATTTATCCCGATAAAGTTAAAGAATTAGAGGAATGTTTCGAAGAATTCATTTTGTTTGTTACATTCACTAATGAATTACTTAAAAAATCACAATGTAATACAGAAAAAAATAAGAAATTCAATTGGAAAAAAGCAGCTAAAGAAGGAGCGTTATAATGAAATTAATCGGAATTGTTGGAACAAATGCTCAGAAGTCTTATAACCGTTTACTACTACAATTTATGCAAAAACATTTTGCTGATAAAGCCGAAATTGAACTATTAGAATTGATTGATGTGCCAATGTTTAATGAATCAGATGATCAATCTAATAATCCGATTATTCAGAATTTTAATAATAAAATTATACAGGCTGATGGCGTGATCATTGCTACTCCTGAACATAATCATTCTATTCCATCAGCTCTAAAAAGCATTATTGAATGGCTATCATTTAATTTACATCCATTTGATGGCAAACCAGTGATGATTGTAGGTGCTGCTTATGATGTACAAGGTTCATCAAGAGCACAATTACATTTAAGACAAATCCTCGATGCGCCGGGAGTGAATGCCAATGTTATGCCAGGATCTGAATTTTTACTTGGACGAGCGCATGAAGCATTTGATGAAAAGGGTGATCTTAAATCAGAACGTACAATTGATTTCTTAGACAGCTGTTTTTTCAGGTTTACTCGCTTTACTCAAGTATTAAGCTTACTTAATGTTCCAGAAGAAATCTCTTTTAAACCTGGAAGATACTGTGTTACTGCACCAGGCCATAATGGTGATTTACCGATGGTGGTTATGTTGTCAAATGATCGTATTGAGTCGATTGATATTGATATAGAGGGTGAATCTGAAGGCATTGCTGATGTGGTATTTAAACGTATTCCATCACAAATCCTTGAAGGGCAAACCCTTAATGTAGATATTTTATCAGGTGCATCTGTTACTAGTAATGGCGTGATTGATGGTGTAGCTAAAGCAATTAAGTTGGCTGGTGGTAACCCTGATGTATTACGTAAACGACCAAAAGCTCCAAGTGCGATTGATAATAGCGATGTGCAATATGAAACCGATGTGGTTGTGGTGGGTGCTGGTGGTGCTGGTTTATCTGCAGCAGCAAGTGTTATACAAGAGGGGAAAAAAGTTATAGTGGTTGAGAAGTTCCCTGCCGTTGGTGGTAATACAGTACGTACGGGAGGGCCAATGAATGCGGCTAATCCTAAATGGCAAAATACGTTTAGCGCCATGGCTGGTGAAAGTCATACTTTACAAGAAATCGCGACAATCAATGAGTCAGCTATTGATACTCAATACCTTGATGATTTTAAAATATTAAAGCAGCAGATTAATGATTATCTGGCTGAAAATAGAGATAAGACTGGGTATTTATTTGATTCTGCATTATTGCATCGTATTCAAACTTACCTTGGGGGTAAAAGAACGGATCAATTAGGCAATGTCATTTATGGTCAATACGATTTAGTGAAAATTTTAACTGATGAAGCTTTAGATTCCGTTAAATGGTTGGAAAATATTGGTGTTGAATTTGATAAACATGATGTGACCATGCCTGTTGGAGCATTATGGCGTAGAGGTCATAAACCAATAAAGAGTGAAGGCTATGCTTATATCTCAGCTTTACAAAAATATGTCGAAGTTCATGGCGGTATAATCATTACAGATACAGCAGTAAAAGAATTAATTGTTGAAAAAGGGCAAGTTGTTGGGATAATAGGCAGTGGTTTAAATGGTAAGAAAGTTACAGTGAAAGCTGATGCGGTTATTTTAGCTTCTGGTGGTTTTGGTGCTAATACGAAAATGTTAAAAGAATATAATACCTATTGGACAGAAATTGATGATGATATTAAAACATCAAATTCGCCTGCTATTACAGGTGATGGTATTATTTTAGGACAAAGTGTTGGAGCTGATCTTGTTGGTATGGGATTTTCCCAAATGATGCCAGTTTCTGATCCTGAAACCGGTGCGTTATTTAGTGGATTGCAAGTTCCCCCACAAAACTTCATTATGGTTAATAAGCAAGGTAAGCGTTTCGTGAATGAGTATGGCAGTAGAGATAAACTTACCCAAGCTGCAATTGATAATGGTGGGTTATTTTATCTAATTGCTGATGAAGAAATTAAGAAAACTGCTTATAACACGTCTCAAGAAAAAATTGACAAACAAATTGCGGCTGGCACGCTATTTTGTGCTAATACTTTAGAAGAGTTAGCACAAAAACTGGGTATGGATGCAAAAGTCTTAAAACAAACTATAACTAATTATAATAATTATGTTGATGCCGGAAACGATCCTGAATTTGGCAAAGATGTTTTTGATTTGAAAGTCCATATTCCGCCATTTTATGCTACTCCGAGAAAACCCGCTGTTCATCATACTATGGGAGGTTTAAAAATCGACAAGCAAACACATGTATTAGATAAATCAGGACAAAAAATTACAGGTTTATATGCCGCAGGTGAAGTTGCAGGTGGTATTCACGCAGGTAATAGACTTGGCGGTAATTCATTAACCGATATTTTTACTTTTGGTCGAATTGCTGGCAAAACTGCATCAAAGGATATAAATCAAAGAGTGAAGTCTAATCATGGTGAATGAAAAGTATTATATTAATAGATAGATTGTTCAAGTTGCATCAACATCAATATTGCTTTGTACTGGTGCTATATATACTTTTAATGTTTCTACAGGAACTTTATGTATTGAGAAAATTTGGAGTATGTCTAATTTTATGGTTGCAGTTGGCATAAATTCTGCTGTTGGACCAATTCCTATGATACTAAGTGGTTTTGAACAAGGGTTAGCTTATTTAGGCTGCTTAAGCAATAAAATTAAATTTTTCAAAGAGAAACGTGGGTTTGCATTAGGTACTATTATTGCTGATATTATTGGTCAATAATGGTGGAAATTATACTAAAGCATTTTATATTGCAATTGCGGTTGTGTTGTTGGGTGTAGTATTCGATCTGATTTATAAACAGATTAAAAATAAGAGGGTAAAAATAAAAGGTGTCCTGTATAACACCTTTTATTTTATAAATAATGTCTAATATTAAAAATAGCAATTTAAACTTGCTGTATCGATTTAAACACCATTTCTTTTTCAATTCCATCAATAATTTCAGCATGACCAATTTTTGTGGGAATCACTAGGCGTAATTGCCCTGATAGAACTTTTTTGTCGCGCATCATATGTGGAAGATATGATTCTATGGACATTTGTGTGGGTCTTATTACTGGTAGTTTAGCTTTAATCAATAAGTTTTTTATACGATCAATTTCGGTATCTGTTAACTTATTTAATAATTTGGCGGTTTGAGCTGCCATAAGTATACCAACGCTGACAGCTTCACCATGTAACCAATTACCATATCCAAGTTCAGCCTCAATTGCATGCCCATAAGTGTGTCCTAGGTTTAATATTGCACGCATATCTTGTTCAGTTTCATCAGCTGCAACTATTTGGGCTTTGAGTTGGCAACAGCGATAAATACAGTAACTGAGCGCTTTAAGATCTAGATTGAGTAAGTCTTCAATATATATTTCCAACCAATTAAAGAAGTCTGCATCTAAAATAATACCATATTTTATGACTTCGGCCAGACCTGAGGAAAATTCACGTTGTGGTAAGGTTTTTAAGCAATTAAGATCAATAACAACGGATTGAGGTTGATAAAAGGCGCCAATCATATTTTTACCTAATGGATGGTTAATCGCTGTTTTGCCGCCAACCGAAGAATCAACTTGCGATAACAGTGTTGTAGGAACTTGAATAAACTTTATTCCTCGTTGGTAAGCAGATGCAGCAAAACCTACAACATCACCGATTACACCACCTCCTAATGCAATTAGGATACTGTTACGCGTATGATTATTAGCAAGCAAAGCGGTTAAAATAGTATTCCATGTTTCTATGGTTTTATATTTTTCCCCATCTGGAACAATGATGGAGTCGGTTTTCACACCATGTTTTCCTAGCATATCAATTAATGATTGTAAATAAAGTGGGGCAATAGTTTCATTGGTAGCAATTAACACACGTTGACCTGCCTGAAGATTAAAATGGTGGAATTCATTTAGTAGATTTTCGCCAATAATTATAGGATAACTACGTTTGGCTAGTGCCACATTTAAGATTTTTTGCATAATAATTTCCAGTCAAGTCAAAGCTAATTTATTACTTCATGTTAACGATAAAAAAGTGGCAGCGCAACTTAGAATCATTTAAACTTAACGCCAATTTTATTTGAGATTTTGAATTTTATATGTCTTTATCTATTGTTTTAGCACAAAAGAATTGGTGTGTTGGCGATATAGAAGGTAATACTCAACAAATTGTTGAGTTGATACATAGCCATTCATCGAATGACCTTATTATTTTTTCAGAGCTTGCTATCTGCGGTTATCCGCCCGAAGATTTAATTTATCGTGCTGATTTTAAAGATCGGTGTCAGAAAGCGCTATCTTTAGTCCAGCAGGCGAGTGTCGATTGTGCTGTAATTGTCGGTCATCCACATTGGCAAGATGGACATATCTTTAATGCATTATCTTTTTTTTATGAAGAAAAGTTATTAACCCGATATCACAAACAACTACTACCTAATTATGATGTTTTTGATGAGAAGCGTTATTTTACTTCCGATAATCAGAGCTGTATTGTCGAATTTAAAGGTAAAAAAATTGGGTTATTAATCTGTGAAGATCTTTGGCAAGATCAGCCTATCGATCAAATTAGTGCTCAGAATGCAGATTTGGTAATCACTATTAATGCTTCTCCTTATGATTATGAAAAACAACAGCGACGACAAGCTTTAATCAAAGATCATGCCATTAGAACCCGATTACCCATTGTTTATGTTAATCAAGTTGGTGGTCAAGATGAACTTATCTTTGATGGCAGTTCTTTTGTTTGTAATCAATACGGTGATATTGTTTGCCAACTAAAATCTTTTGTTGAGCAAATTACTTGTTTTGAATTAGGTGTACCTACTAACCAAACTACCATTGCTGAAGATAAAAATCTTCTTTTAGCGTCGATATATGATGCATTGGTTCTTGCAACACGTGATTACATTACCAAAAATGGTTTTCAAGGCGCAGTATTAGGTCTTTCTGGGGGCATTGATTCAGCGTTAACACTAGCTATTGCGGTTGATGCATTAGGTAAAGATAAAGTGCAGGCTGTTATGATGCCATTCCGTTATACGGCTGATATTAGTATTGCTGATGCTAAAGAAGAAGCTGAATTATTAGGTGTGGAATTTGATATTGTTTCGATTGAACCGATGTTTGATGCGTTTATGTCATCTTTAAAACCCATGTTTTCCGGTACACAAAAAGATACTACAGAAGAAAATTTGCAAGCACGTTGCCGTGGCGTTATTTTAATGGCTTTGTCCAATAAACGACGACGCCTAGTATTAACAACGGGTAATAAAAGCGAAATGTCAGTGGGTTATGCTACGCTTTATGGAGATATGGCCGGCGGCTTTGATGTACTTAAAGATGTACCTAAAACAATGGTGTTTGCATTATCAAAATATCGAAATACTCGCTCGTATGTTATTCCTGAAAGAGTAATTACTCGCCCTCCTTCAGCTGAATTAGCTCCAGATCAAAAAGACCAAGATAGTTTACCACCATATGATATTTTAGATGGAATATTGAAAGGTTATGTTGAACAAGATTTTTCCGTTGAACAGCTTATTGAGCAAGGTTATGATGAAATTACAGTAAGGCGTGTTATTAAATTAGTTGATATTAATGAGTATAAAAGGCGTCAATCAGCTGTCGGTCCAAAAATCACAATGCGTAATTTTGGAAAAGGCAGACGTTATCCAATAACATCTGCATTTGGATTTAAAAATTGGTGATCTCGAATTGAGGAAAATAAGTATGAAAAAAATTGAAGCTATTATCAAACCATTCAAATTAGATGATATTCGAGAAGCGTTAGCCGATCAGGGTATAACAGGTATGACCGTCACTGAAGTTAAAGGTTTTGGTCGTCAAAAAGGGCATACAGAACTTTATCGTGGAGCTGAATATATGGTGGATTTTTTACCTAAAGTAAAAATTGAGCTAGTAGTTTCTGACGATATTTTAGAAATGTGTATCGAAACCATTATGAAAACTGCACAGACTGGCAAAATCGGTGATGGTAAAATTTTTGTTTATAATGTCGAGCAAGTTATTCGTATTCGTACCGGTGAAACGGATGATTCAGCAATTTAGTTAAATTTATTTGATATCAGGGCGTTCTTGTTTTAGTAATTCTACTGTTACAATGCCTTGAATTGAACAAATTAACAGATTCATATTTGCGCCTTTTTCAAGTAATAACAACTTTTCAGTTGTATCCGGTGCAGGAATGGTTTTTACACCTACTACCGTACCGGTATTTTCATTCCACACATGTATTTCATCGTTAATATTACGAATCATCGGATTAGCAATATAAAGTAAATTGTCTTCCATATTTTTCCAATCAATGAAATTTAATGCATCTTTAATTTGGTTAATATCATTATCAATAATAAAGCCCCAAAAATAATATTTTCCCATTTTTCCTAGATCCATGGCACTATCATAGTAACCTTTAATTGTTAAATTTTTATAAATCATAGGAATTTTGAAATAAGTATAGTTTTTATTGGTATCTGTACGATTTTCGACAGAAATATAAGCTTTATTCTTATCAAAAGTTTGGATCTCTGTATATTTTTGCAATTCACTTTTGTTAGCATAAACTTCTTTGAAAAAATTAGGATTACAAAGAGTCAATGATTGTATTAATGCAAGTTTATCTGCAGTTGCAGCAGATGAACAAAACAAAACAAACAAAATAACAGCAATTTTGATCATGTTAATGTGAATTGACAATAATTGAAACCATATAATTCATAGTGTGTTGATTGTATAATTTTTACAACATAATAACAATGTTAAAGTATCTTTTCTTTTTAAAGAATTATTAAGATTTGTTTATTTATAATTAGTTTTATTTTTGAAACGAATATTAGAAAGATAAAAATTTATTTTATCAAGTATTAATCTCATTTATGTTTATTTATGGAAGATAGATCCCAGAATTATGAATTTATAAAAAAAACAGTTTTATTATTAAACTATTTACTATAACTTAATTTAAGCAGTAAGTTATCTATGTTATTAAATTAATTAAGTTAAGTGGAGATAAATTATGAGTTCAACATTTGCAAATAAAATCCTGAAGGATTTATCTTCCTTTGATAATATTTCAATCAAAACATTTTTTGGGGGTTTTAGTATTAATAGCAAAGGAGTAATGTTCGGATGGATTGGTGAACAAGAGTTTTATTTAAGAGGTCATTCACATTATCGCTCGATTTTTATTGATATGGGCATGACAACTTTAACCTTACCTTCAGGGATTTTGACAAAATCATTAGATTATTACAAGGTAAGTGATGAATTATTTGAAGATACACAAACTTTTCATTCCATGGTTAAAATGGTTATTAAATATGCTCAGTTAGAACAGAGTGAGAAAATTAAGCTAAAAAATCAGCGAATTAAAACACTTCCCAATATAACATTATCATTAGAAAAGTTACTATTTAGTGTTGGTATTACCAATATAGAAATATTTTATAGAGTAGGATATTTAGAAGCATATCATAGGATAAAAAATAAAAACTCTCGTATTTCAGGTAATGTTTTATTTATTTTATTTGGCTCATTGAATCAACGCCATGTTGCATCGTTATCTAAGGCAACTAAAAAACAGATTGAATTAGCCTATGAAGATTTTTTAAAAAACAAAAATAAAAATTAATTATTTATTAATCTATAAGTTAAATAAATATATTAATTTTGATAACAGTTATCTTAATTATGATTGATTTTTTAAGATAACTGTATATTGCTTATAATAATATTACAAAGTTTATATTATTATGTTATGTGGATGATCTTCTACGTGGAGTACGTTTAAACGTTTTTGGTATTGGTAAGTCAACTAATAATGCAGATGGATCATATTGACTAACTGGAATAGTATGATCAATTGCTTTTTCAATTGCTGGTAAATTTTGAGAATAACGTTCACAAGCAAGTGAAATTGAGTAACCTTCAGCCCCTGCACGCCCTGTTCTTCCAATTCTATGACGGTAGTCATCACAATCATCAGGTAGATCATAATTAAAAACATGGGTAACATCAGGAATATGTAAACCACGCGCAGCAACATCCGTTGCAACTAAAATATCTAGATCTCCACGAGTAAACTGTTCTAAAATTGACAAACGTTTTTTCTGAGCAATATCACCTGTTAATAGTCCCACACGATGACCGTCTGCAATTAAATGTCGCCATATTTTTTCACAGGTGACTTTAGTATTGGCAAATACAATGCAGCGATCAGGCCATTCTTCTTCAATAAGTGTCTGTAGTAGGGCAAGTTTGTCTTCATTGGATGGAAAAAATAGTTCTTCTTTGATTCGATGACCAATTTTTTGTTCAGGTTCAACCTCAACGTATTGTGGATTATTCATGTGCTCAAAAGCTAATTCACGTACGTTATGTGTTAATGTTGCTGAAAATAACATAGTCAATCGTTTTGAAGGGGAAGACATATGTTTAAAAATCCAGCGTACATCACGGATAAATCCTAAATCAAACATACGATCAGCCTCATCCAAAACGGCAACCTGTATTGCTTCTAAATTTATATAATTTTGTTTAGCATAGTCGATTAAACGACCTGTGGTAGCGATTAAAATATCTACGCCAGCTGATAACATTTTTAACTGTTTATCATAGCCATCACCGCCGAAAGCTAGCCCTAACTTAAGACCTGTTTCTTCAGATAATACTTCTGCATCATGATAAATTTGTACCACAAGCTCTCTAGTTGGAGCTATAATAATTGCTCTAGGTTGATTTGCTTTATGATCCGCTAATGGTTCATGATTTAATAAATGATTAAAAGTTGAGGCTAAAAAAGCAATAGTTTTACCTGTTCCTGTCTGTCCTTGCCCAGCTATATCAACTCCATTTGTTGTTAACGGTAATGTTTGTTCTTGAATTGGCGTACAATAAGTAAAGCCTTTCTTATCAAGTGCTTTTATTACTAAAGGATGTAATGGAAATTGACTAAAAGTTGTTTTGGTAAGATAAGATGGAATCATTATGGTTTCAAATGTAATTATCAAAGTTTGAGAATTATAGCATATTAGTCATACAGACATCACTAATAATTATGCCCTATTATACTAATTACTAGTGGAAAAATAGAAAATTTATTAATATTATAAATATAAAATATTTATTGGGGGATAAACAAATGAGTAATAATATTGTTACACTTTCTGAAGCGACATTTGACAAACAAATCAATGATGCTGAAAAACCGATATTGGTTGATTTTTGGGCTGAATGGTGTGGACCTTGTAAAATGATAGCACCAATTTTAGAAGAAATCGCAGAAGAATATAGTAATGAAATGATTTTTGCTAAAGTAAATATTGAGGAAAATCCCAACATTGCCCCTAAATTTAATATACGTGGAATTCCTACACTATTAATTTTCAAACATGGTAAAGTTGTTGCAACACAAGTGGGAGCCTTAACTAAAGCACAACTTAAAAGCTTTATTGATGACCAACTTTAATTGTGTTAATTAGTTATTACAAATAATAAGAGTAATAAAATTACTCTTATTATTTCATTTTAAATACATATATCTCTATACATTAACTATAATTAAGTATAGACATAGTACCTTTTTTAGTGTACATTGCTAACCTCTTACAAGAACTCCTTTCTGCAATCCATTGTTTTTATTGATTAAGTGGGTGAATAGTTTATATCTAAGCGCATATTATCATCAAAAATTAATAATTGATTGCGTTTGTTTATTGCCAGAAAGAGGTTTTTTATAAGTAAATTAAAAGAAATATACAAAAAATAGCGGTAATTGCAAACATATCAATTTTATCCTCAAGAATTTTTAAAATTATGAATTTAACTGAATTAAAAAACACTTCTGTCTCCGAGCTTGTAACGCTTGGTGAAAAAACAATGGGTCTTGAAAATCTTGCTCGTCTTAGAAAACAAGACATTATTTTTGCGATTTTAAAGCAGCATGCTAAAAGTGGAGAAGATATTTTTGGCGATGGCGTACTTGAAATTTTGCAAGATGGGTTTGGTTTTTTACGTTCTGCCGATAGCTCATATTTAGCTGGGCCTGACGATATTTATGTATCGCCAAGTCAAATTAGGCGATTTAATTTAAGAACAGGTGATACGATTGCGGGTAAAATCAGACCACCAAAAGAAGGCGAACGTTATTTTGCCTTGCTTAAAGTTAACGAAGTTAATCATGATAAACCTGAAGATGCTCGCAACAAAATCCTCTTTGAAAACTTAACCCCACTTCATCCAAACTCTCGATTACGTATGGAACGCGGTAATGGTTCTACCGAAGATATTACTGCCAGAGTACTTGATTTAGCTTCACCTATTGGTAAAGGTCAGCGTGGTTTGATTGTAGCACCTCCAAAAGCAGGTAAAACCATGCTTCTGCAGAATATTGCACAAAGTTTGGCGGTAAATCATCCTGAGTGTGAACTTGTAGTCTTGATGATTGATGAACGTCCAGAAGAAGTTACTGAAATGCAACGTCTGGTAAAAGGCGAAGTTGTTGCATCAACCTTTGATGAACCTGCTGCAAGACATGTTCAAGTTGCGGAAATGGTCATTGAACGAGCTAAACGTTTAGTAGAACATAAAAAAGATGTCATTATTTTACTCGATTCGATTACTCGTCTAGCTCGTGCTTATAATACGGTTGTACCATCATCCGGTAAAGTATTAACTGGTGGTGTAGATGCAAATGCATTACATCGACCAAAACGTTTTTTTGGTGCCGCACGTAATGTAGAAGAAGGTGGTAGTTTAACTATTATTGCAACTGCGCTAATTGATACTGGTTCAAAAATGGATGAAGTTATTTACGAAGAGTTTAAAGGTACCGGTAATATGGAAGTGCACTTATCTCGTAAAATAGCAGAACGACGTGTATTTCCTGCAATTGACTTTAATCGCTCTGGCACTCGTAAAGAAGATTTAATGACTTCACCAGATGAATTGCAGAAAATGTGGATTTTGCGCAAAATTCTTAACCCAATGGGTGAAATTGACGCGATGGAGTTTTTAATTGATAAACTTGCCATGACTAAAACGAATGATGAGTTTTTTGAAATGATGAAACGTTCATGATTTGCGTAATTAGCACTCAGTATAATTAAAGTTGCCAAAAAAGCCGTATTATATTCTGATACGGTTTTTTTGTGGCAAAATATAGCGTAATTTAAATAATTTTTAGGTATTGTTAAAAAGCCTTAATATTTAAGGTGATATATAGATTTAATATAGGAGCCAAATCATGTCTAAACAACAAATCGGTGTTATTGGAATGGCAGTTATGGGGCGTAACCTTGCGCTCAATATTGAAAGTCGTGGATTTTCTGTTGCTATCTATAATCGCTCTAAAGATAAAACAGAACAAGTAATGGCAGAGCATTCTGATAAGCAATTGGTTCCTTACTTCACTATTGAAGATTTTGTAAATTCTTTAGAAAAACCTCGCCGTATCCTTATTATGGTTCAAGCTGGTAAGGGAACAGATGCCGTTATTAATGAGCTACGACCGCTATTAGATAAAGGTGATATTATTATTGATGGTGGTAATGCGTATTTTGAAGATACTATTCGCCGAAATAAAGTGTTATCTGATGAAGGTTTTAACTTTATTGGTGCAGGTGTTTCTGGTGGTGAAGAAGGTGCATTAAAAGGTCCTTCAATTATGCCTGGAGGTCAAAAAGAAGCATATGCATTAGTTGCACCGATATTAGAAAAAATAGCTGCTAAAGCTAATGGAGAACCATGTGTGGCTTATATTGGTCCAAATGGCGCAGGTCATTATGTGAAAATGGCACATAATGGTATTGAATATGGTGATATGCAACTTATAGCTGAAAGTTATTCAGTTCTAAAACATGTTGTAGGTTTAACTAATGATGAGCTAGCTAACGTTTTTTGTGATTGGAATGAAGGTGAGTTAAATAGCTATTTAATTGAGATCACAGCTGATATTTTTAAATTTAAAGATGAGGATGGTAATTATCTTATTGATGTGATTTTAGATGCAGCGGGTAATAAAGGTACGGGTAAATGGACGAGTCAAAGTGCCTTAGATCTTGGGGAACCTTTATCATTGATAACTGAATCGGTATTTGCTCGTTATCTTTCTGCAATCAAAGATCAACGTATGGCTGCATCAAAAGTATTAACAGGTCCTAAACACGATCCTTATGCTGGTGACAAGAAAGAATTGATAGAAAAAGTGCGTAAATCACTTTATATGGGTAAAATTATTTCTTATGCTCAAGGATTTGCACAGTTAAAGGCTGCATCTCATAAATATCACTGGGATTTAAATTATGGAGAGATAGCTAAAATCTTCAGAGCTGGATGTATTATTCGTGCGCAATTCTTGCAAAAAATTACTGATGCCTATGCTAATAATAATCAGATTGATAATTTATTATTAGCACCTTATTTCAATCACACTGTTGAAGTTTATCAACAGTCATTGCGTGATGTTGTCTCTTTAGCTATTCAACAGGGTATTGCTGTGCCAACGCTTTCGGCAGCTATAGCTTATTATGATAGTTATCGTTCAGCAGTATTACCCGCTAATTTAATTCAAGCACAGCGAGATTATTTTGGTGCTCACACTTATCAACGTATTGATAAAGAGGGTATTTTTCATACCGATTGGCTCAATATTGAGTCATAATTATTTTTAATCCAAGTAATAACAGTTGCTAAAAGAGTGCAAGATTATCTCGCACTCTTATAAAAATTGTCTTTTTATCATCCAATAAATTCATTCAAATTTTTTAAGTTATCCATAAAAAGACTTGTTGTTCTTGAACTTTGCTTTGTCAAGTAATATTATTTACTAAAAAATCTGGAAAAACACAATATATGGTGTATAATTTATTTGTATTTACTATATATAGTGTTATCTTAGCAATGTGAAAATCTCGATCTATATCAAATAAAGTCTAATATTCTTATAAAAAAATCAATTGTTTTAATCATTACAATTAACATGAGTATTAATATTGATATAAATCTTATGCAAACTGCTATTTATTAATGAATGTTGAGGAGTATATATGCCTGTAGTAATTAAACGTGATGGTTATCAGACCGCATTTAATGAAGATCGAATCAGAGATGCTATCATTAAGGCAGCAGTTGCTGCTAATGTTAAAGATCCTAATTATTGTGCTGCTGTTGCCCAAGATATTACTAATCAAATGGCTGATCGTGAAAGTGTTGATATTAATGAAATCCAAAATGCAGTTGAAAATCAGCTAATGTCAGGCCCTTATAAAAAGTTAGCAAGAACCTATATAGAGTATAGACATGATCGTGATCGAGAGCGTGAACAACGCAGTCGTTTAACTCAAGATATTCGTGGTTTAATTGAACAAAGTAATGTTGCAATATTAAATGAAAATGCTAATAAAGATAGTAAGGTTATTCCTACACAACGCGACTTGCTCGCGGGAATTGTAGCAAAGCATTATGCAAAACAATATCTATTACCTAAAGAAATTTCGCAAGCCCATGATTGTGGTGAAATTCATTATCATGATCTTGATTATGCACCATTTTTTCCAATGTTTAACTGTATGCTAATTGATTTAGATGGCATGTTAACAAATGGCTTCAAAATGGGAAATGCTGAAATTGAACCGCCAAAATCAATTGCGACTGCTACAGCAGTAACTGCACAAATTATTGCTCAAGTTGCTAGTCATATTTATGGCGGAACAACTATAAATCGTATTGATGAAATTTTAGCAAAATTTGTCACTATCAGTTATCAAAAACATAAACAAGTAGCTGAAGAATGGAATATACCTAATCCAGAAGCTTATGCTGAAAGTCGAACTAAAAAAGAGTGTTATGATGCTTTTCAATCTTTAGAATATGAAGTTAATACGTTACATACTGCTAATGGACAAACTCCGTTCGTTACTTTCGGCTTCGGTCTAGGAACTAGCTGGGAGTCACGTTTAATTCAAGAGTCCATTCTCAAAGTTCGTATAAAAGGTTTAGGTAAAAATCATAAAACGGCTGTTTTTCCAAAATTAGTTTTTGCAATTAAAGATGGAATTAATCATAAAAAAAACGATATCAATTATGACATTAAACAACTTGCATTAGAGTGTGCGAGCAAACGTATGTATCCAGATATACTAAATTACGATAAAGTTGTTGAAGTCACTGGTTCATTCAAAACTCCAATGGGTTGTCGAAGCTTTTTAGGAGTTTATGAAGAAGATGGTCATAAAATTCATGATGGGCGTAATAACTTGGGAGTAATTAGTTTAAATCTTCCGCGTATTGCAATTGAATCGCGTGGCGACGAATTGCAGTTTTGGAAAATTTTAGATAAACGTTTAGCTCTATGCAAAAAAGCCTTAATGACACGTATAGCTCGTTTAGAAGGTGTTAAAGCTCGTGTAGCACCTATTTTATATATGGAAGGAGCTTGTGGTGTGCGATTAAAAGAAGATGATAGTGTGTCTGAAATATTCAAAAATGGCCGTGCTTCTATTTCATTGGGCTATATTGGTATTCATGAAACCTTAAATGCACTTTATGGTAATCAAACGCACCCATTTGATAATGAAACATTACGTCAAAAAGGCATTGCTATTGTTAAACACTTACGTAAAGCAGTAGAACAATGGAAGGATGAGACTGGTTATGGTTTTAGTTTGTATAGTACACCAAGCGAAAATTTATGTGACCGTTTTTGTCGACTCGATACTGCCGAGTTTGGCATCATTTCTGGTGTCACTGATAAAGGTTATTATACTAATAGTTTTCATCTTGATGTTGAAAAAAAAGTCAATCCATATGAAAAAATTGAGTTTGAGAAAGCTTATCCACCAGTAGCAAGTGGCGGATTTATCTGTTATGGAGAATATCCTAATATGATAAATAATATTAAAGCATTAGAAGATGTTTGGGATTATAGCTATAGTCGAGTACCTTATTATGGTACCAATACCCCAATTGATGAGTGTTATGAATGTGGTTATATGGGGGAATTCTCTTGTACCAGTAAAGGCTTTGTTTGTCCAAGTTGTGGTAATCATGATTCCTCTAAAGTCTCTGTGACTCGTCGTGTGTGTGGTTACTTAGGTAGCCCTGATGCTCGTCCATTTAATGCAGGAAAACAAGAAGAAGTAAAACGTCGAGTTAAGCATCTAAATAATGGTCAAATTGGTTAATCATAGTTTTAAAAAATATGAATTATCATCGCTATTATCCTGTTGATGTTGTAAATGGGGAAGGGACCCGCTGTGTACTTTTTGTTGCTGGCTGTGTACATCAATGTCCAGGTTGTTATAACAAAAGTACATGGGGAATTCATTCAGGTTCGCCGTTTACACAATCACTTGAAGATCAGATTATTAAAGATTTACAAGATACAGAAATAAAACGTCAAGGATTATCACTTTCTGGTGGTGATCCTTTACATCCAAAGAATGTTCCAGCAATATTAAAACTAGTTAAACGTGTTAAATCTGAATGTGATAACAAAGATATTTGGCTATGGACTGGATATAAACTTGATGAACTCAATGCCGAACAGCAAGAAGTTATATCTTATATTGATGTACTAATTGATGGTAAATTTATTCAACAACTAGCTGATCCTCGACTATTATGGCGAGGAAGCAGCAATCAAATCATTTATCGTTTTAAATAAAGCGTTAAGATTATTGTTGAGACTTATGTAAGTTTAAAAGATAGGATATTGCTTCTCGATAATTAATCTCAAGATTTTCACTACTTGATGATGTGATATGCAAATCAGTAATTTTGCCATTATCAATACCATAAACCCAACCGTGTAAATTTATTCTGTGTCCGCGTTGCCATGCAGATTGAATAATTGTTGAATGACCTAAATTGTAAACTTGTTCAATAACATTAAGCTCACATAAAATATCTAATCTGATTTTTGGTGGAAACTCACCAATGAGCGAACTATTACGAAACCATAAATCACGAATATGTAGCAACCAATTATTAATTAATCCTATGTCAGGATTTTCGACTGCAGTGCGTATACCGCCACATCCTAAATGTCCACACACTATAATATCTTCAATTTTTAGCACATCAACGGCATATTGCACAACAGATAAACAATTAAGATCTGTATGGATAACTAAATTACCGACATTTCGATGAACAAACAACTCACCGGGTTTTAGCTTAATTAATTTTTCTGCAGGAACTCGGCTATCTGAACAACCAATCCATAAAAATTTTGGATTTTGAGCAATAGCAAGTTGTTTAAAAAATTCGGGATCTTCTTGTTCTATTTTTTCTGACCATTCGTGATTAAAACGGATTAAATCGTTAACACTAAACTTCACAACAATTCCTTATGTATTTATTATTGAGTTATTTTATTGATATAAATTCAATATTAATTAATTCGTTCTTATATGTTGAATCTTACTTTTCATAATCAGCTTTCGCCAAATTGGCGTAGTGAATATTTTGGCTTTAATAATTTTGCTATATAATTTAAGGCGTAATGGTATTGTTTTTTGATAATATCGCTTATTTGGTTTTGATTGACCACTGTTTAATATTTTGCTTAAAATCTCAGCGCTGTCAAGAGCGTAGCTGATTCCCTCTAAAGAACTTGCACTGATAAATCCTGCCGCCTCACCTATTAAGAATATATTTTCATTGCCAGTATAAAAGTCACGGAAACGATTAGGATAGATAACTAGACATTTTTCAGATTTCACCGATTCGCTAAGTATAAAGCCTTGTTGTGTTAATTTTTGTTTTAATTGTTCAAAATATTTATTGGCATTTTTTTTGGGAAATGCTCCACCAAGTATAAAATACCCATCTTTAGACATACTCCAAGCATAGCAATTAGTTAATTGGTTATCAAAAATACAAGAATAAAAAGGATTTGTATGTTTTTCAATAAACCATTGTTGAATTGCTACATATTGCCTAATGGAATGATTTGGATAGCGCATTCGTCTAACAATCGAATTTGCTCCATCAGAACCAATTACATACCGAGAGGTAACATTATGTTCAATCTCATTTTCATCGACAAAAGTAATTTGATAACCATCAATGATTCTTCTTACTTCTTTACACAGCGTATTATGTAATACTGTAACTGTTGAAGGAATAAGTGATTTTAACCATAGATCAAACTTATGTCTATCAAAACTAATATAGCTACGTTGATAGTTACGAACTAATTTAGTTTGTAAATCTATAGTTTTGACACTGAAAATTTGTGGGTTGGTTAAAATATCAGTTGGAATATTTAATTTTTGTCTAGCAAAAGATTTTTGAGCATCATTTGCCAATAATCCTCCACAAGGTTTATGAAAACCTTTATCACCAGTTTGATCTTTTTTATCTAAAGCAATAATCTTAAAAGATGGGTTAAGTAAACGTGCTAACGTACTACCTGCAGGACCTAGGCCAATGATTGCAATATCGTAATCCATATTATTATATTACTTACTTAATAAATTTGAAAAATTCCGTCATATTATCATATATAAAATAAAAAGTGACTATTATGGTTATACTGTTTCTAATTTAGGATTTTGTAAAGATCTTTCAGGTTAACTATACATTTCAGTATAAAATAGATAGTGAATTAATCGATGAAATAGATGTTATCTTTTATTGGGTTAAACAAATATGCATTAATTTTTAGTCAGCAATAGTTTTTAAAAATGCTTGATTCAAATCGTCAAATGGCAAAATACGACTAATTACTACTAATCGAGATATTTTTTCAGAAGGATCTTGCCATGAAGAACCATAATCGAAACCAACAATTTTATGCACGCCTTGAACAATCAAGCGTTGTGGGTTGTCTTTAATAGCTAATACACCTTTATACCGTAACATGTCATTACCATATTGTTCAACCAAGTTTTCCATAAATAAGCCTATCTTTTTCAAATCAAGTTCGCCAGCTTCAAAAAGATAGGAGCAGATATTATCTTCCCAAGATTGAGGTTGCTTCTCTAATGGGAGAATTTTAAAGCTTGTTTCAACATTTTTTATTGAATTGATAACAAAAAAACCTTTATTAATAATTAAATCGTCATTTAAATCAAATGAATGAATGTCAATCCATTGTGATTTTGGTAATTGTCCATTTATTGCTACAACAATTGCTGCTTTATTATTAATTCTATTAATTCTATTAATAATTTCATTTTTTTGCTCTTCACTTACACAATCAGTTTTAGTAATTATAATGCGATCAGCAAATCCAATTTGTGAAAGTACTACTCGGTGTTGTTCTAGATGCTGCAAAATATGTTGAGCATCGACTAAGGTAATAATCGCATCAAGTTTAATTGTTTCACGAATCAAGCCATCAATAAAAAATGTTTGAATAATTGGCGCTGGATTGGCAAGTCCTGTGGTTTCAATAATAAGACGATCAAATGTTAATTTGCCAGCTGTTCGCTGTGCGTGCAATTTATGAAGGGCATCCGTAAGTTCGCCTTGAACGGTACAGCAGATACAACCATTTGTCATCTCAACAATTTGAATATCACAATTGACATTTAATAAATCGCTATCAAGGTTTACTTGACCAAATTCATTTTCAATAATAATTATTTTTTCATTACAATTATTCTCTAATAAATGATTAATTAATGTCGTTTTACCCGAACCGAGAAATCCTGTTAGTAAAGTGACAGGTAGGGGATGCGGAATGATTGGGTTGCTCATTTGCTATCTCTCAATTTTAACAGCATTTAAATCCACCTTTACCACTGTAACGTGCATCTTGGCGTTCTTTGAAAAATTCCTCGTAAGTCATAGGTGTTTGTTCAGGATGGGTTAGTTTCATGTGTTGAACATAGTTATCGTAATCAGGAATACCGACCATAAGCTTAGCAGCTTGACCGAGATATTTTCCTGCTTTGGTAAGTGAATCAAACATGTTTTATCTCTTATTATTTTGAAAAAGAACATTAAGAGTTTTAATTTTCTCTTAATCAACTATATTAATAATTAGAACATTTTTCAATATAAGACGCTATATAACTTGAGTCAATCATTGATTTGAAGTAATTTATAAAATTACATAAAAATGATAATAATATTGTGTGAAATCTATCCTAATCCCTTTTAATGATTTAAATATATTTTTACTAAATTGATTTATATATTATTAAATAACTTTTATAATATTGCCTAATTTATTATTTATTAGAGTTTAATAATGGAAAAGTTTCTCCTTAAAGGTCCAACTTCTTTAAACGGTGAAGTGATTATTTCTGGCGCTAAAAATGCTGCTTTACCTATTTTATTTGCGGTCATCTTAGCTGAAAAGCCGGTAGAACTAAAAAATGTACCTAAGTTGAAAGATATTGATACTACATTGGAATTACTAAGCCAGTTAGGTGTGAAATGTCAACGTAATGGTTCTGTTCAGCTTAATGCTGCTCATCTTAACAATTATTGTGCACCTTATGAATTAGTGAAAACAATGCGTGCTTCCATTTGGGCTTTGGGACCATTGGTAGCTCGTTTTGGTCAAGGACAGGTTTCATTACCTGGAGGTTGTGCAATTGGCGCAAGACCTGTTGATCTTCATATTACTGGACTTCAACAATTAGGTGCTACAATTGTTTTGGATGAAGGATATGTTAAAGCTTCTGTAGATGGTCGATTGAAAGGAGCTCATATTGTTATGGATAAAGTGAGTGTAGGTGCTACAGTGACGATTATGTCTGCTGCAACTTTAGCCGAAGGTAAAACGATAATTGAAAATGCAGCATGTGAGCCTGAAATTGTTGATACAGCTAAATTTTTAAATATGCTTGGTGCAAAAATTACAGGTGCTGGAACAATGCGTATTGAAATTGAAGGTGTTAAAAATTTAGGTGGTGGTACGCATGAAATTGTTTCAGATCGAATTGAGACAGGAACTTTTTTAGTAGCCGCTGCTATTTCAAAAGGAAAAATTACTTGTCGCAAAACTGATCCAAACTTGTTAGATGCCGTTATATCAAAATTAAAAGAAGCAGGTGCAGATATTGAAGTTGGCGAAGATTGGATTTGTTTAGATATGCAAAATAAACGAGCAAAAGCTGTAAATATTCATACTGCGCCACATCCAGGTTTTCCTACCGATATGCAAGCACAATTTTCATTATTGAATATGGTCGCTGAAGGTACTGGAATTATTAAAGAAACAATTTTTGAAAATCGATTTATGCATGTGCCAGAATTAATTCGTATGGGTGCTAGAGCAGAAATTGAAGGTAATACATTAATTACACATGGCGTAGAAAAACTGAGTGGCACACAAGTGATGGCGACAGATTTACGAGCATCGGCAAGTTTAGTGTTGGCTGGTTGTATTGCAGAAGGTTCTACAATGGTTGATCGTATTTACCATATTGATAGAGGTTATGACAATATTGAAGAAAAGCTAAGAAGTTTAGGAGCCAATATTGAAAGAATAAAATAAAATTCATCATAATTAAAATTAAATAGATTCTTAATTGGTTAAAAGGAGTACCATAATGATGAAACAAGCGATGATCTTTTTATCAGATGGCTGCGAAGAAACAGAAGCAGTAACAACAATTGATTTACTAACCAGAGCAGGTATTAAAGTCATTACTGCGAGTATCTCAGATTGTTGCGAAGTTAAATGTTCTCGTGGAGTAACAATTTTAGCTCAAAAAACGATTTCAGATGTTCAATATGAGAATTTTGATGTGGTTATTTTACCAGGTGGGGTTAAAGGAGCTGAAAATTTTCGAGATTGCACGTTATTAATCGAAATATTGAAAAAAACTCATCACGTTGGCGGCGTTATTGCGGCAATATGCGCTTCTCCAGCAATAGTTTTACAACATCATAATTTATTTCCAAAGGCATATATGACTGGTTACCCATCTACAAAAGATGCATTTAAACTTTGGAAAACGGATAGAGTATATTTTGATGAGCAAAATAAAGTTATCACGAGTCAAGGTCCTGCTACATCAATAGATTTTGCTTTGAAAATTATTGATGTTTTAGTCGGGCGAAAAAAGGCAGCTGAGGTTGCTCAGCAATTAGTCCTTCCATTGGGGATTGAATCCTATCAATAAAAAGGTACCAAATGTCAAATTCACATTTGTACGATAAATTAGTTAAAAGATCTACATTGATTGCTGTTTTAACATCTATTTTTCTAATATTCTTAAAATTTATTACCTGTTGGATAACGGGTTCAATAAGTTTATTTGCGTCATTATTAGACTCAAGTATTGATTTACTTGCTTCAGGACTTAATTTCTTTTTGGTACGTTATGCTATGAAACCTGCCGATGATGATCATACTTTCGGTCATGGTAAAGCTGAATCACTTGCAGCACTGGCACAAAGTACATTTATTATAGGTTCAGCGACAATTTTATTGCTTTCTAGTATTAAATCTATTGTTCATCCTAGTGAGCTACAAGCTCCATTGTTGGGGATTATTGTTTCAGCCATATCTGCGGTATTTACTTGTTTACTTGTTTTATATCAAAGATATGTTGTGAAACTAACTCAAAGTAAGGCAATTCAAGCTGATATGCTACATTATTCTTCTGATATGTTAATGAATATTACTGTCATCATTGCACTCTTTTTAAGCTGGTATGGAATTTCTTTTGCTGATGCTGCATTTGCTTTTTTGATTGCTTTATATATTTGTTATAATGCTTATAAGATTGCTTACAATGCTATACAAGATTTACTTGATAGAGCATTGCCAGAAAGTGATAACGAGAAGATTGCTAATATTGTTGCATCCTATCCGAATGTTCATGGTTTTCATGATTTGAAAACTAGGCAAGCAGGTCCGATAAAATTCATTCAATTGCATATAGAACTTGATGATAATATGCCTTTAGTTAAAGCACACGCTATAGCGGATTCAATTGAAAAGCGTATTGCTGAACTCTTTTCTCCTGCGACAGTAATTATTCATCAAGATCCCATTTCGGTTGTACCAATTGAAATAATGTCGTAGAAAAAAACACCAAAAATACCTTTTATCATCTATTGTTAGAAATCTGTTAAGACTCTATAATAATCAGAAGTTAATTATTAGGAGTTATTTTCTATGGTAAAAAAAATAGGTATTTTGACTAGTGGTGGTGATGCACCAGGGATGAATGCAGCCATTCGAGGTGTGGTTAGAACTGCTTTAACAGAAGGGTTGGAAGTTTTTGGTGTATATGATGGTTATTTAGGTCTTTGTGAAGATCGAATTACTCAGTTAGAACGTTCTAGCGTGTCAGATATCATTACTCGTGGTGGTACGTTTTTAGGTTCTGCCAGATTCCCAGAGTTTAAAGATAAAACAGTAAGACAAAAAGCTATTGAGAATTTGAAAAAACATCAAATTGATGCTTTAGTTGTTATTGGTGGTGATGGTTCTTATATGGGCGCCATGCGTTTAACAGAAGAAGGTTTTCCATGTATTGGTTTACCAGGTACCATTGATAATGATATTCGAGGAACCGATTATACGATTGGTTATTTCACAGCATTAAGTACTGCTGTTGAAGCTATTGATAGATTGCGTGATACTTGTTCTTCACATCATCGAATATCTGTGATTGAAATTATGGGGCGAGATTGCGGTGATTTAACATTAAATGCGGCAGTTGCTGGTGGTTGTGAATTCATGATTATTCCAGAAATGTCTTATACAAAAGAAGATTTAATTGAAGAAATTAAATTAGGTTTTGCAAAAGGTAAAAAACATGCAATTGTAACCGTTACAGAGCATATGTGTGACGTAAATCAACTTGCAGCTGATATAGAAGCAGCCGTTCACCATGAAACTCGTGCTACAGTATTAGGTCATGTTCAACGAGGTGGCACTCCTGTTCCTTATGATCGTATTTTAGGTTCACGTATGGGTGCTTATGCTGTTGAATTATTATTACAAGGTCATGCAGGAAGAAGTGTAGGCGTTCAAAATGGCAAATTAGTACATCATGATATAATAGATGCTATTAATAATATGAAGCGCCCATTTGATGTAGATCTTTATAATATTGCAAAACGTTTATTTTAGTTATTAATATTATGTCGATCAAACAATCTGCATAAATATAAGTAATAAGAAAGCATTGTTTAATAAGTGAATGATTGATAAAACAATATTTCAATCATTCACTTATTAATTTTTTTAATGTTCAGCTGACTTTATACTATCAATAAACTTAATTTTTCTGTTTGATAATAATTTTATAGATACATTGTTAATATTTATTTTTTACTCAATTTATTAAATTTCAGATCCCAAATAAATAGTTTAAATAGCAGGAAGAGATTATGTCATTAAGTTATTTAGAAGATATTGATCGTTTCTATGTCTGTGATGCAAAACATCAACAGATAGCCGAGATGACTTTTACTCGTCTAGGACAAAATCAAGCTACTATTAATCACACTTATATAGCTCCTGATTATCGAGGTCAAGGCATTGCTGAAAAATTATTAGATCTTGTTGTAAAAAAGTTACAACAAGAAAACCGTAAAATTATTCCTATTTGTTCTTTTGCTATTAAAAAATTAAACGAACAAAATTAATTCTAGTTATTAAAAAAATTTAAATATTTCAATTATCAAATTGTCAAGCCTTATTTTAAATATTATTTTTTATAAATGCTAGTTCCAGTTATTCGAATATGTGCTAATGTATCGCTATATTAATTACCATAGTATTTTGATTTTAAGATGGAATCTGCGAAACCTCAAAAAATTTATTCTATTCACGTATTGCGTGGTGTTGCAATTATTATGATTGTTTTTAGTCATTGTTTAGGTGTATTTAAAAACTCTAATCTAATTGCGAATAGTTATTTATTTTCTTTTTTAAATTTGTTTGCATTTAATTTCACAACCTTTTTTGTATTGATTGCTGGTTTTTTGTTTCAACATTTAACATACAAATTTGATACTAAAACATACTATTTATCAAAATTTAAAACAATTATATGTCCTTATATTTCAGTGTCTATTTTTTGTTTTTTCTTTTATCACTATCAATATCTATCGGGATTACCATGGTACTCATCAACAGAACCTAGCGTTATCAGCTCAATAATTAGGATGATGTTAACTGGCGAGCAGCTTTTACCCCTATGGTTTATCCCAATGATAATTATTGTATATCTAATGGGACCACTTTTTTTTTATTGGTCAAAAAAGAATTTAATTGTGACTGGTTTAATAGCTATGTTTTGGGTGGTGATATTTACTAAACCTGATTTTACTAAGCCTCTTCAAAATTTATTGCATTATGGTCCCGTTTATCTAGTCGGTATGATGCTTAAACAAAATTATGAAACTATTATGAAGTCTGTGAAAGATAACTTGTTATTAATTATCTTTCTCTTTGGTTTATGTTTTTTTGTTCCTTTTGCATATCGTTATATGAATTACTTTGGTATTCAGAATCTTTATTTTGATACTTTGCAAAAAATTATTTTATTTATACTAGCTCTCTATTTTTTAGATAGATTAAATCATAAAGTAAATGAAGGAAAAATTTATAAATTCTTTTCCTATATGGCAAATGTGAGTTTTCCTATCTATTTTATTCATGAAATAATAGTATTAGAGCTTGAGTATCAACTTTATATATCACCAATAGGTGATATTATTAAAACAAGTAATGGTGAATTAGCCTCATTAGGAGCAGTAACTTTTTTAGTATTAACTTTAGTGATTAGTACCATAATTGCTAACATAATTAAATTAGTTTTCAAAGATAAAGCAAAATATCTTATTGGAGGAATGCGTTAAAATCGATTAATTAACTTATAAAATTAATCGTTTTTAAGATAAATTTGCTTATTTGGAATCATTGTATGTCCATTAGGTTCCCAGCCCTATGGAATTTATGATTTATTAAATATTATTTTTAAATTAGCAGTAAAAAATTACCACCCACTGATTATCATATGGGTGGAACTTAATTCTTTTCAAAAATAATTACGACTCTATTATTGAAGTTATAGTGAATGTTTTCCTACTTCATACATTAAAATACTAATAGGCATCTAATTTTTTCGTTCTACTATGTTATATCGAGAATTGAAAATTTGTCCCACTTAAAATTCACTTGTTTATGATGGCTAATAACATGTTTTTTATTATTTAATTTGATCTTATTTTAACAAGCTTAAAAATATTCCACAAAAGAAATAGGATAAAAAAAACGCAAACAGAAAAAAAATAGCAATAAACACTTGCAGTAAAATTTAAAGTGCCTATAATGCGCATCCACTGACACGGCGTCATCGACA
>NZ_JAFNMU010000028.1:0-912 GCF_026537125.1 Gilliamella sp. B2828 | reverse complement strand
AAACAGGCTACAAATCAGGATTTTACCAAGAGTTACAGCTGATATAAAGTTATATATCAACCAGAATAGGCACCTTGAGTATTTTAACAACTTAAAACATGGTGTTGATGATGTATGGCAGATCCCTAATTTTGTTGGTGCTGTCTACCTTGGTGCGATTAATGAAGGTGACAGAATTGAAAAAAATATATTTAATCAATCGGTAGGTGAACAATTACTTATTTATCAAAACGGTAGATTAAATGAATTGGTGACATGGCATACAGCTGTTGATACTAGCATTATTTTCAAATTCAATAATAAATTACCGCCAAACAATTTTACTTTTGTTTTTAATGATAACAATGATGATGAGATTACAACGAAAACAAGTGAAGTAAAGTACAGATATAGCGAAGCTTACGCGGTAAAACTAAATGATGTTTATATTTCAAATGTTAAACTACACACTGCGGGTTATGGCTGTAATCTCTCTTACCAAGCCGAGTATATCGATGAAATAGATTATCAGCCCGATGACGTAAAAACATATATTGGATATGAAGTTATTCATAATAATTACACAACAAGAGAAATAAGCTTCAACCAAGATATCGACCTAATCGATTATGAAACTGGTGTAATCACACGGCTTAAAAAATGGGACAAGACTAAGTTAGCGCGTAGCCTTGTTTTCTATCTTGAAAATCTTTCACAGATCACCGCGTTTAAAAAATTAATTTACCGTCTGTGCGGAAGATTTAAACCTTTTTGGTTATGCGATGAAACCAGTGCTTTAATCGTATCTTTCAACCGAGAGAATGTTATTTATTGTAAATATAATAACGATATCCAAATAAGCCATTCAGCCATCGAACACCTTGCAATATTTTTAGACGATAAGGTTATTTATACAAAAATAGTCGGTCATAA
>NZ_JAFNMU010000027.1:0-919 GCF_026537125.1 Gilliamella sp. B2828 | reverse complement strand
AAACAGGCTACAAATCAGGATTTTACCAAGAGTTACAGCTGATATAAAGTTATATATCAACCAGAATAGGCACCTTGAGTATTTTGACCACTTAAAAAATGGTGTTGATGATGTATGACAGATCCCTAATTTTGTTGGTGCTGTCTACCTTGGTGCGATTAATGAAGGTGACAGAATTGAAAAAATATATTTAATCAATCAGCATGCGAACAATTACTTATTTATCAAAACGGTAGATTAAATGAATTGGTGACATGGCATACGGATGTTGATAATAGCATTATTTTAAATTCAATAATAAATTATCGCCAAACAATTTTACTTTTGTTTTTAATGATGACAATGATGGCAATGATGATGGAATTGCATCGAAAACAAGTGAAGTAAAGTACAGATATAGCGAAGCTTACGCGGTAAAATTAAATGATGTTTATATTTCAAATGTTAAACTACACACTGCGGGTTATGGCTGTAATCTCTCTTACCAAGCCGAGTATATCGATGAAATAGATTATCAGCCCGATGACGTAAAAACATATATTGGATATGAAGTTATTCATAATAATTACACAACAAGAGAAATAAGCTCCAACCAAGATATCGACCTAATCGATTATGAAACTGGTGTAATCACATGGCTTAAAAAATGGGACAAGACTACGTCAGCGCGTAGCCTTGTTTTCTATCTTGAAAATCTTTCACAGATCACCGCGTTTAAAAAATTAATTTACTGTCTGTGCGGAAGATTTAAACCTTTTTGGTTATGCGATGAAACCAGTGCTTTAATCGTATCTTTCAACCGAGAAAATGTTATTTATTGTAAATATAATAACCATATCCAAATAAGCCATTCAGCCATCGAACACCTTGCAATATTTTTAGACGATAAGGTTATTTATACAAAAATAGTCGGTCATAA
>NZ_JAFNMU010000026.1:0-1186 GCF_026537125.1 Gilliamella sp. B2828 | reverse complement strand
ATTATTTAATAACCTTAGCAACAACACCAGCACCAACAGTACGACCACCTTCACGGATAGCAAAGCGTAAGCCTTCTGCCATTGCGATTGGGTGAATTAATGATACAGTCATTTTGATGTTATCACCTGGCATTACCATCTCTACGCCTTCTGGTAACTCGATTGTTCCAGTTACGTCAGTTGTACGGAAGTAGAACTGTGGACGGTAGCCTTTGAAGAATGGAGTATGACGACCACCTTCATCTTTACTTAGAATATATACTTCTGATTCGAAATCAGTATGTGGTGTGATTGAGCCTGGTTTTGCTAATACTTGACCACGTTCGATTTCTTCACGTTTTGTACCACGTAGTAAGACACCAACGTTTTCACCCGCACGACCTTCGTCTAGCAATTTACGGAACATTTCAACGCCAGTACAAGTTGTTTTTGTTGTTGGTTTGATACCAACGATTTCAACTTCTTCACCAACTTTGATTACACCACGTTCTACACGACCTGTTACCACTGTACCACGTCCTGAAATTGAGAACACGTCTTCAATTGGAAGTAGGAATGGTTTATCGATATCACGCTCTGGTTCCGGGATGTAGCTGTCTAAAGCTTCAGCTAATTCAACAATTTTTTCTTCCCATGCTGCATCGCCTTCTAACGCTTTTAACGCTGAACCACGAATGACTGGAGTGTCATCACCTGGGAAATCGTATTGAGATAGAAGTTCACGTACTTCCATTTCAACTAATTCTAATAATTCTTCATCATCAACCATATCGCATTTGTTTAAAAATACGATGATGTATGGAACACCTACTTGACGACCTAAAAGAATGTGCTCACGAGTTTGTGGCATAGGACCATCTGTTGCTGCTACTACTAAGATAGCACCGTCCATTTGTGCCGCACCAGTGATCATGTTTTTAACATAGTCAGCATGGCCCGGGCAGTCTACGTGTGCGTAGTGACGAGTCGGGGTATCGTATTCAACGTGTGAAGTGTTGATGGTGATACCACGTGCTTTTTCTTCTGGTGCATTATCGATTTGATCGAATGCACGTGCTTGACCGCCGTATTTTTTAGAAAGTACAGAAGTAATTGCTGCTGTTAAAGTTGTTTTACCATGGTCAACGTGGCCGATTGTACCAACGTTAACGTGGGGTTTTGTACGTTCAAATTTTTCTTTAGACAT
>NZ_JAFNMU010000025.1:0-1187 GCF_026537125.1 Gilliamella sp. B2828 | reverse complement strand
TAAGAATTAAGTCTAAACATAGGATTATTGTTCCAATACCCAAAATTAATGCTATAGTATAAATAAATATATAAAAAATTTTAGTGGACAATACCAGTCTAATGAATGCACAGTAGTTGTCATTAGCATACAATAAACGTTGGTCGGCACCTGTTAAATAGTTACTGCCTTTATCTAAATCGCCTATCCATCCAAGGATTTGGGGTTGATATTTTGATGGCATGGTTTTACTCCTGATTCCTTATTGTATAGCGTTATATCCAAGCTTATTATGATGCTTTAACATTATACTTTTGTTTGATATCAGCTAGCTCGTCATGCGTGGTGGCATTAAATGCTTCTACCATCCACTCTGGCCAACCTTGACCTTTTATAATCTCTTTTTTGAATTGAGTTTCTTGTTCCCATTTGTATTTGCCATCGTTCAAGCTGATTAAATCATTCGCACACATAAAATTATTAACCCAACCCCAGACCTGATAACTACCAATGCCATTGCGTAGCGGATCTAACATAATATGATCGATGGTTTTATTGGTATTGGGTTTGCACACCATTAAAATGGTGGAATTGAGGGAATATCGGGAATAGTTATGCACCACCACCCCTTGTAGATACGCCCAATCGTATTCTTTAATACGTTTTTTATTGGGATGCAAAAAGGTTAAAGGGTTGCGTAATATCTTAAAATTAAAAAAATAGCTTTCATTGACATACACTTTACCGGTTTTACGGTTAAAAATAATGGGGCTGCCACGGCGTGTAAATAAATTTTGATACAATTCCGATAAAAATGTTAAGTACATAGCAATGGTATAAATCAACATGCCGGTAGTGATTACTAAAAATATATTAAAATGCTTTTTCACTGAAATAACTTCAAAAAAATATATATAAATTACAATTAAAAAAAAATAAGTAATGCTAACTAATGCAAATACACTTAAATATAAAATCTGATCGTTTAATGTTTTACGAATAAAAGCACAATAATTATCATTGGCATACAATAAACGTTGATCGGCTCCAGTTAAATAATTTTCGCCTTTATCTAAATCGCCTATCCAACCAAGGATTTGGGGTTGATATTTTGATGGCATGCTTTTACTCCTGATTCCTTATTGTATAGCGTTATATCCAAGCTTATTATGATGCTTTAACATTATACTTTTGTTTGATGTCGGCTA
>NZ_JAFNMU010000024.1:0-1191 GCF_026537125.1 Gilliamella sp. B2828 | reverse complement strand
GCAGACACCCCGATATATTAGCCATAGATTCGCCCAAATACCTGGGAGAGCAAATTGGCGAAATCACGAAAGTGACCTCAAAAACTTTGGATATTAAAAGCGAACACACATTAAGTAATGGTGATGGACTTAATGTACTGATCCAACGTGATATTATCGGATTCAGAGCGGACAAAGTTGAAAAGATATCCGGAAATCACTACCGCATTCATCCTAATGAGGTACCTAAACACCTTTATTCTGTTAAATTTCCGCATGCAGTTAATCGAAATTTGGATCATTTATGGCAACAAAGTTTATTAAAAGATTCCAGTAAACGATGTGTTGGCGTTTCATTTGAACTCGAAAACAGTATTGATGGAATTAGATTAAAAGCAAGAAGCGAAGAGGGCATGAGTGTTGAATTAACACTCAACGGCCATTTTGAACCCGCTACTCAGCCAGATAAAATGCTAAAGAATATTCAAGAAAATTTATCTAAACTGGGCAATACGCTGTATTATCTTTCTGATCTAAAAATGAAATTATCGACAGTATATTTTATTCCCAACAGTCAACTTAATCAGTTAAGGCGGGAAGTTATTAGCAGACTTACGGTGGAAAGATTAACCAATTATAAACGCAAGGTGCGTAGACCAGAAATAAGTCCAACCGCAATTTATCCAGAGACACAACTGAATTTTTTGGCTAATGTTTATAATCACAAAGCGCGGGAATTCTATAAACAGCATGGAGTTGAATTGATTGAAAGTGCTTATGAAGCCCATGAAGTGAAAAATGATGCTCCATTAATGATAACCAAGCATTGCTTAAGATTTGCGTTTAATTTATGTCCAAAGCAAGCTAAAGGGATCCAAGGTGTGAAAACTAAAGTAACCCCTATGAAACTTGTGCAAAATAATGAAGAATTATTATTGAAATTTAATTGCAAAGCTTGTGAAATGCAGATTTGGGGAAAAATAAAAAAACACATATTAAAAATGCCATTACCTGGTAGTGATATTATTTTGGTTGTCAAAAGTTAAAATTCTATTTATCAAACGGATTTTAAAGGTTAAGACATCATGTAATGGAGGCTATTAAAAATTAGATAAATTGGTCAAAATAAATCATATTTAACATAATATACATTATACGAACCAATTTAAACTAAATAAATTTAAAGCAGTTGTAGCATTTTTGACTAGTGCT
>NZ_JAFNMU010000023.1:0-2149 GCF_026537125.1 Gilliamella sp. B2828 | reverse complement strand
CGATACTCAACCAAAAAGCGTCCTTCTACTTTAATCCTGCTATGAATAACGTACTGGAAACGGCGATTCGTTCGTTAAGTGATCTCCCTATCGAGAGTGACTTACGTAAAATTTCTGGTGTTATCACTCGTTTTAATGTGTTATCTGTGAGTAAAGAGCAGGCACATTATCAGATTGTGTTATCCCCTCGTTTAGCAAGATTAGCATTGAATCGCAATCATGCGATATTTCAAAATCAAAGTGTGATCAGTGTGGTGGAAGAAGTGCTACGCAGTCATGGTTTTACTGGCATTGATTATCGGCTGGAATTGAACAATCGCTATCCGGAACGTGAATTCATTACTCAATGGCAGGAAAGTGATTTAAGCTTTATACAACGTCTGTTAGCCGATATTGGTGTCTGGTTTCGGTTTGAAACGCATGCCGAGCACAATTGCGATGTCATGGTCATAAGTGATAACGAACAAGGTTATGAGCAGGCAAGTGATATAGATTATCGATTACCGAGTGATACGCTGGATGGCGGAACAGAAAGTATCTGGAATATTCGGCAGGACAATCATATGGTGAAATCCTCAGTCAAAGTGCAGGATTACAACTACCGTGACGCCAAAGCTAAGTTACTGAGTGAAGTTAACAGCCAACCTAAAGACAGCACCACTTATGGCACCGATTACCGTTATGATGAGCATTATAAAGAACGAATAACTGACGGTCAGGAAGATAAAGTTGAGGGAGATAACGATAATCGCAACAGCAATGGCTCAACTGACCAGCGTAATCAAATTGAAACCGGTCAATGGTATGCCAAAATTCGACATGAACAAGCAATCAGTAAAAAAACTCTGATTAGCGGAAAAAGCAACCGCTATCATCTGACACCAGGTCAACGCATTCAAATTAAGGGCAGTCCGCTGGTTAATGTTGATGACGGTGTGATTATTTTAAGCGTGGAAGGCCATGGCAACCGCACGGATGCTTACGAGCTGAGTTTTACCGCAATACCGTATCAGGTATTAAAACCATACCGTCCTGAGCCATTAAAGTGGCCCAAAATGGTGGGAACCTTATCGGCAAGAGTGACTAGTCCTGACAATGACACTTACGGTTATATTGATACTCAGGGTCGTTATCGGGTTAAATTTAATTATGACCTAAAAGAGTGGAAAAAGGGCTATGAAAGTTTATGGGTCAGGCAGGCAAAACCGTACGCAGGCGGGAGTTATGGTTTCCACTTTCCACTGATTGACGGGACTGAAGTTGCCATTGCCTTTACCAAGGGCAACCCTGACCGCCCGTATATTGCGCATGCCATGCATGACAGTACGCATCCGGACCTTGTAACGACGATAAACAAACATCGCAATGTGATTCGTACCCCAACCAATAATAAGTTACGCATGGATGACAAACGGGGGCAGGAGCACATCAAGCTGGCGACCGAATACGGCAAAACTCAACTTAATATTGGGCATCTTGTCAACAGCAACAAAGAGCAACGAGGGGAAGGATTTGAACTGCGTACGGATAAATGGGGGGCGATTGCAGCGAATCGAGGTCTGTATTTGACCAGTCAGACCGAACCCAAAGCGCAAGGTAAGCAACTGGATATGCAAGGGGCAATGGCTGAACTGGAAAATGCGTTATCGATTGCCAAAGCACTGCAAAATGCGGCGCAACAGGCGCAAACTCATGCATCTGATACAGATTCACAACAACACTTACAAAGTGCTTTAAAAGACATGAATCAAGCGGGGATCCTCGCTTATGCACAAGAAGGCATAGCATTAACCAGTCCGGAAAACATCCAGCTTACTTGCGCCAACAATATAACGGTAACAACGGCAAGTCAAACGGATATTACGGCATTAAAAAATATTACCCTATCTACATCAGAAGCCATCAGCTTATTGGCACAAAAATCAGGAATGAAAGTGGTAGCCAATCAAGGTGATATTGATGTGCAAGCCCAAAATGCCAACCTCAATATGTTGGCGAAACAAGATATCCAAATAAACAGTGTAGAGAGTAAAGTGGACATTAGCGCAGCGCAAGAAATAACCTTTATTTGTGGAGGCTCGTACATCAAAATCAGCGAGGCGGGGATCGAGCTTGGCTCGCCAGAGAATGTTTATCTTAAATGTAATGC
>NZ_JAFNMU010000022.1:0-2461 GCF_026537125.1 Gilliamella sp. B2828 | reverse complement strand
AGCATTATCTTTGTTTCGGGTTTCTGATTTTTTCGCACTCAGGTAAAACTCTTTTAAACTGCCAGTTTCTGTAATCTGTTTAAAACCAAACCACTCCCAACCACTGACTTTCTTCACGCCCTCACTGCCAATAAATGTCCATCCTTTGATAGGAACATTTTGACTATCCACTGCATGCTCTATCCATAACCATAATGTCCCCTTTTCATCCATGGCTCGTTTATCATTCTTGATTAAATCTTCATCATTTAAATTCAGTAGCAACGGTGGTGTATCGACTTCTTTTTTACTGGTTGTTAACTCACTCTGTTGTAATGGAAACTTGCTCCATGCCTTTGTGGTACTGGCTAAATCTTTTAGATTACCTTTTTCTTTTAGTTTATCCTGTATCTCTTTATTATTCTCTATCCATAATGTTTTAGTTTCACTTTTCGATGTTTGAATCTCTATTTGGAACCAGTTGATATTCCGTTCTTTACTTAATATTTTTATTTCCGAACCTTTAAGGCACTCACCGACTTTTGTATCCGATTCTGATGCTGACGCCAGTAATTTTGCACCTTTTGATATGCCAACCAATGTTTTATCTTCATCGGGTATTTTACCTGCCTCTGTCTGCGTTTGGGTGATGAACGTCGGCAAATCGTCACAAGTAAAGCATTCAACATGTAAACTTGGTTTATATTGACTTGCTGTTAAACCTGTTTTTAGCGGTAAAGTCGCTATATCGATATAATTACCGTCTTTATCTTTTTGTTTGCTGATGCCTTTATTTTGATTATGGCCAATATGCCCCACTAAATCACCGGCTTTGATTGGATACGGTTTATCTAATACCACTACCTGATTATATTCTTTTCCTCGGGTGATGTTTTCAAGATTATCGCTCCATACGAGTTTTTTTCCTTCTGATAAAGGAATGGTCGGTTGCCCGTCACGGACTATCTGGGCTAATTCAACAAACGTTTTAGGTTTTTTCTTACCGCTTATTTTTACTTGGGTTCCCTTGGGTAACATAGACAGTATGTTTTTTTTACTTTCATCCCTGACTCTCAGTCCTTTTGATTTGGCAAAATTTTTATTTTTATCTTTATCTTTATCTTTTATATCAAATTCGGATTCCGTGAGCTGCTTTTGAGTTCCATTGAAAACCCAACCGATAATCTTCTTTCCTTCATGCTCATAAGGCGTTAATACCGGTATTGAACAATAGCCTTCCTTTAATGAGGTCACCGCATACCATTTATAATCTTCGGTATGTAACTCAAGATTCAATTCCACTTTGGTGCCCGCTTGTAAGACTGCAAGAATCTCACCTTTTTTTAAGTCAGGCTTCTTTCGAATATTTAATCCTTCAACAAAATCTAAACCTTTTTCAGTGACCCGATAAATATCTTGCTCCCAAAATGCTGGCGTAGGCTCTTTCGGATTATCTTCATAGTATTTCGTATCCGCCAAATGCATATATAAACTATAAAAATACAACTGATGACCGGGCTGTTTAGGTTTAGCCGTTTCAGTAGCCGGCGGTGTACTTGCTGTTGATGCGTCACCGGTTGTCGTTGGGGGAGTTGGCGTATTAGTATTCGTGCCCGTTGGTGATGTCGTTACCGGTGTAGTCGTGGCTGGCGACGTATTTGACGACGGTAATGCATAGGCTGCTGGCGCTGTTGAATTTTCAGTTGAGTTAGTGGTAGCTGCGTCGGGTGATGACTGACTTTCGGTTGTTGGAGTTGGTGTCGCTGCCGGAGCCACTTCTTCAATTCGTTCCATTTCAAGCAGATGACGAACTAAAACAAAACCGGTTGAGAAAAAACTAACCTTATCACCATAATCAACTTTTTGATAATTGTCGTTAACCCGATAAGCAATGACTTCACCATCTGCTATACAGTACACTTTGCTCGGTTTATCATTTACAATGCCTAAATTCTTAAGCACATCTTCATCAAAGTGAATGCCTCCATGCACAAGCTTATTAACGCTCACAGGATAAAAACCGGTTTGCGCTAACATTAAGGCTTGATGATAACGGGCTGCGCTTGATTTTTTTGGGTCATTGGTAACGACCGGATATTTCCATTTTTTTATAGGGGCTAATGCCATGGTTGATTCCTTTTATCCTGAAAAATTGATAACATCACTATTGATTAAACGCATAAGTGCTACATCAATATCACTGGATGTAAATTTTAATTTGTCACTATCAATACTTGCCGGTCCCATTTTTTGCAGAGCATTGCTTTTTATATACACATTATCCGCTGTGCCAAGCTCTATGCCTTCATGGCTGATTTTGATAAAAGAGCCACCACACATTAACGTCAGCGCTTCACTTGCAGTAATGGTCAGTTCGCCGTCAACACTGTCGATTTTGATATCTTGTTGAGCCGCCATATTGAGGTTGGCATTTTGGGCTTGCAGGTTGATTTCCCCCTGGTTGGCCAACAGTTTCATGCCC
>NZ_JAFNMU010000021.1:0-4156 GCF_026537125.1 Gilliamella sp. B2828 | reverse complement strand
AGCATTATCTTTGTTTCGGGTTTCTGATTTTTTCGCACTCAGGTAAAACTCTTTTAAACTGCCAGTTTCTGTAATCTGTTTAAAATCAAACCATTCCCAACCACTGACTTTTTTTACACCCTCACTACCAATAAATGTCCATCCTTTAATAGGAACATTTTTACTATCCAGTGCATGCTCTATCTTTAACCATAAGGTCCCCTTTTCATCAATTGCACGTTTATCATTCCCCATTAAATCTTTATCATTTATATTCAGTAGCAACGGTGGCATATCAACTTCATTTTTGCTACCGGTTAACTCACTCTCTTGTAAGGGAAATTTACTCCATGCCGGTGTGGTACTGGCTAAATCTTTTAGATTACCTTTTTCTTCTAAGGTAGCAAAACTTTAACGAAGACATTCTTAATCTTTTTGACATTTTACAACTCTTTGTCTATCACGATGTTTACATGAAATCGATTCCAATAACTTGAAGTGCCCACTATTATCTATTTTATAATGTCTCCATTTTTCAATATCTTGTGTTTCGTCACTACCAACATAATTTAATAACCAAATATTCTTAAAATTTTTATCAATATAGTAATACTGTACAAAAGCAGCCGATTCTAAAATTTTTTCTTTAAAAATTGATAATTTATCTATTAATTTATTATTTTTTTCAATATTCAAAAATATTTCGAAATCAAACTCTCCATGCTGCTTTTTAGTTAAATTGTATCGATATTCTCCTTTTTGATATATCTCTTTCTTTTTATTAAATGAAGTGTCACTAACTTTACCAAAATATTGACCTAATTCGTTTAAATCACACTCATTGTAAAAATAAGAATCAAAATAAGATCCATCATCGGGAAAATCACACTTCTTATTCATATCCTCTACAATTTTTTTATTAGTCAACATGGGATGACCAAACCAACTAAACTCCCGATTTGGTACCTGATAATTAAATCCTCGATAAGTTATGGGAGATTCATTATTTTTTTTCAATTGCTTCGAAAATATTATTAAGTAATCTGACTTAGTTAGAAAAACAAAATAATTATCGATCTTTATTAAATCAGTTAAACCCGCTTCCAAGCATAAATTATCGTCATGATTATTAGTAAATTTGATTGCCTCAAATTGATCGCCTAAAAGGATCCCTTCTTCTGAAAAAATTTTTTTATATTCCTCCACTTTTTCTGGAGTTTTCCAATAAGATAAAGGTGTAGTAAGATTTGTTGATGTTTCATACTGGATAACACAAATTGTATCAACTATAACTTTTCCATCGATTAATATTAGTTTAATTCTCGAATACTTTTCCGTTAAAAATTCTCTCTCATAACCTGATTCATTACCAGAAACAGAATTTTTTGAAACTTTATAATAATCCCAAATATCCGGTGATTCATTTGAATGAACAATTCCTATAGAAAAAATAAACAATAAAATCAAAGTTAAAAAATTTTTTTTCATTCCCTTTATCCTTCTCATTTAAATCGTCGATTATTCAATTATTTTAATGGTATTAAAATCAAAATTTTCTGTATGCAAATGGCTATTATGTAAATCGCCACCATTTTTTGTTCCTGATATATCTTTAAATAAGTTATAGATTTCTTTTCCTACTCGAAACGTTCTAAAATGGAATTTAGCTAAAGCGTTAACAAATTCTTTATCTTTTTTGTAATCAGTTAAATTTTTAACTTTTTTAATGTACTTTGTGTCAATACTCAGACCATTTATGTGTAAAGAACTAGGAAAACAAGAGCCTTGTTCATAGGCACTACCCGTTACAATAATATTTTCTTTAATCTCCGCCAGAGCGCCTATAAAACCTGCCAGTAAGTCTGGATTTATATATTTTCGAAAAGTTTCTTTAAGTTCATATTTTATAATTACACCACTACTTTCATAGTTAAGACTATCCGGCATTCGAACCATTTGGGCTTCTTCCTTCAGCTTTTCATATAGTTTCCATACATCTCCTTGTTTGTCATGACGTCCATATTCAGCAATATTCCCATTAGTCATAGTTAGTCTTTCATAAATACTTACACCTTCTTCTATTTTTATCCATTCATGAATATCACCATTTTTGTATTTCGCTCTAGCTGCAATATACCCATCACTAACGTTAGTTTTAGTTTCCTCCACAGTTCCATGATCTGGATAGTTAAATGTTTCTCTAGGAGAATCTACAAACTTTTTCTTATTAATGGTATGCCATTCACAAATACAAATTTCATGCTCGTTTTTATGTTTATCATGATAAACATATTGATATTTTCGCTCAAAACCAGGGGATATTTTTTCGGGTATATGCTTTTCGATTTTTCCATCCTGATAGATATGATAAGTCACAATGCCTGCTTTAAATTTAAAGTAATTCATAAGGGCAACTGGGTGCATAAACCAAACCTCACCGTTTTGGCTTAACGTGGCAGGCGTTGATGATGTTTCGGTTTGTTGCTTTGAGCTGTCTTCTGTTTTATCTTTTTCTGTTTCAGTGTCACTTTGTTCTGTCTGTTGACTTTGCTTAGCTAATTCTTCGACTACATCGTCCCACCACAGCATTTTTGTCGCTTTTCCTTTGGTTTTTTCCCATAATTCTGACTTCTCTTCTAACTCTTTTATTTTACCCAATAAGTTAAGTTGCTCCGGTGTTAATTTCTTGTCAGGGGCATCTTTATAATCAGCGGGAAAACGTTGATAATCTCTTTTTTGTTGTGCTAATCTCTAAGAACGAACAATTGACTTTCTTCACATCTTAGCATTACTTAATGCTCCAACTGCATGAAAAAATTTTTTCAACAAGAGCTTTTTCTATTGATATCCCTAAATTGAATTGTTCATACTTTAATATTATCACGATTATTAACATCTAATAGTTAATTTATAGCTCCCCAATAATGTTAATCATTTTTCTAAAAGCTCAAACTTTTCATTTATGAAATTATAATATCTTCTTCTATATCCTTCGTTAGCTTCATTTTCATCAGGATCCGCTATTATTCCAGAAATAATAATTAAACTACTATTTAAATGATATTCTATAGAAAACCCATTTTCTCCATTTTCATCTTCTATCAAATAAGCATTAGGAAGTCCAATAACTTTGTTAGAGAGTAAGTTTCGAATCTCTCCACAAATTGCACCACCACCACACCCATAAACCTTAATCAAATAATGATACGCAAAGTTTGCATTTTTAATTTTTGTTTTAGTTTTAATAGCGAAATCGTTAAAATCTAATTTGATAAGTTCTTTACTTTGAGCTTGAGCTATTAAGGAATAATTAATTGCAAATATTATGAAACACAGAAGAGCAAACTTTAACTTTTTCATATTTACCTCCAATTTCCATTTTTCGATTCTTTTAATGCTTCAACCATTTGAGCTGGTAATATATGGGCAGAATTTAGCCCATCTCCTTGATAATATGATGAACCTTCAAAAGCTGCAATTCTTCCATTACTTATTGTTTTCCCTTTACGTACTCCTGCTGATGCAAATTCTTTAGCCCAATCATAAATAGCATCTTCAACATCACCATCCTGTTCTAAATATTTTATTATGTTCTTCCTTTTAATTTTTATCAAATATTCTTCAAATAAAATATCTTGTGTTTCTTTATTATATTTCAATGATAAGTCTAATTTTAAATAATCTAGAGCTGATTTTAAAGTTTCAGGAATTATTTGAAAGCGTCCAGCAGCAAATATTTCCCCTTTTGCTTGTTTATCAATTAATTCCTTTAGCGTCATAGAGGTTAAGTTAGTATTAAAAAAAGCTCTTAGTTTTGGTTTAGTTTGATTATAAGCTGAATAATCATTATTGGATTCAACTTCACCTAACAGCAAAGCAAATGGGCTTTCTGCCCAGCCTTTTTTTATTTCAACAATATTAAAATAATCCACCATAGCCACAGGATGCATAAACCAAACCTCACCGTTTTGGCTTAACGTGGCAGGCGTTGATGAAGTTTCAGTTTGATTAGTTGAGGTGTCTGCTGATTGCTCTTTTTTAGTTTCTGCTTCACTTTGTTGTGTCTGCTGCTTTTGCTTAGCTAATCCTTTAGCGACATCATCCCACCACAGCATTTTTGTCGCTTTTTCTTTGGTTTTTTCCCATAATTTATACTTATCTTCTAACCCATTTATTA
>NZ_JAFNMU010000020.1:0-4707 GCF_026537125.1 Gilliamella sp. B2828 | reverse complement strand
CTGACACCGCCAGTCAGGACCAGCTTAAAGCAGCGTTAACGACGCTCACTGAAAGTGGCATCTTAGCTTATGCACAGGCAGGCATTGCGTTAACCAGTCCGGAAAATATCCAGTTATCAACCGGTAACAGCGTAAGTGTCACCGCTGAAAACCAGACTGACATCACGGCATTAAAAAACATCACACTGGCATCGGGCGATGCGATAGGGTTATTTGCCCACAAATCGGGGATGAAGGTCTTTGCCAACCAAGGGGATATTGACATACAAGCGCAAAATGCCAACTTGAATATGGCGGCTCAACAAGATATCAAAATCGACAGTGTGGACGGTGAACTCACCCTCACAGCAAGCGAAGAGCTGACGTTAATGTGTGGTGGCTCTTTTATCAAAATCAGCCGTGAAGGCATTGAGCTGGGCACAGCGGATAATGTGTATATAAAAAGCAATGCTCTGCAAAAAATGGGACCGGCAAAAGTAAAAATAAAAAGTACATTACCAATTGGGTGTCAACGAAAAATAGCGCAAGGAACAAAAAATCAAGGAGCAATAGTTGAATTATCATGAATACTGTTACCGAATTTGAATTTATTCAATACAATGATGGTGAATTAGACGATCAACACGCTAATCAATTAACAAAACAACTGATTAAAAATTTTGACAATGCTCAATATGGTTATTTATTGCTGGATCTAAGTTTACGTAACATAAATCAATTGGCTTTAGATAGTGAAATTTATGCTTATATTGAAGAAAATTCCTCATATTTACAATCAATACCGTTTAATCATCCGGCGTTTAATTTTACCAACACGCCATCACTGTTACCCATTGACCGAAAAAACACACATCTTTATGAAATCTTAAAACAGACTGTTTTATTGTCTTATCAAGAAATCAAACCTGAATGGTTATTATCAGGACAGGGACGGGCAATGTGTGGTTGGCTTTTTTCAAATAAATCGATTGATATTGTTTGTCAACATATAGCCAAATTATGCATTCAACGAAGTCAGATTAACAATGGTCTGTATCTTTTACGCCTTTACGATCCTAGCGTATTAAATGCAATATCTGATCTTATGTTACCGCAAATTCGAGATAAAATTTTTGCTCAAACGACCAATTGGTTAATCCTTAATGGAGATGGTTTACTGATCGAATATGCCGCAGTTGAAAATAATAGGCAGCTTATGCCATATCGATTAGGTATAACAGAAACTGAAGAAAATAAAATTGCTCACATAGGTTTAGAAAATCAAATCTTGCTTAACTATCGAAGCAAATTACAACATCAACCGCGTTATAGTGAAGATCAAGCAAGAATACAGATACGCAAAGCACTGGATATTGCCATACAACACCAATTAAACGATCCACAAGATAAAGTTTTATTTGCGTTGCATTATTTAACTCTAGGCAGTGAATTTTATCGAACCCCAAAAATCGCAGAATTACTCAGAATAAAAGATAGTTTCTACCAAAAACGAGTTGCTGCAATCACTGCTGAACAATGGCAACAAATTAAGCAACAAAGTAAAGAATTAATATTAGGAGAACGTTATGACATGTGATTGCGCATCATCAAAAGGACTAACCATATTGCCGGTTAACTACTGTGTCATTCCTAAAATTGAGGGACTTAATTTACCCAATTGGGCAAATCAACCTAAAATTACTGACGCTAAACTTAAATATGACTACAGTTATGCATTAAGAGTCATACGGGAAGGGTTTTTATATCTTTTTTATGAAGAAGGCGCTCGAGGTAACCACTACTGGGAAGTCTATAAAATTGCAAAAAATGGCACATTTTGGAAACAATTTTCCGCACAAATGGCAACTACGGAAGAAGACTGCGGCTGTGCAGCAGTATTACAAAATAGCGCTAGTGCTGAATTTATTTGCATTGAACAACCGCAACAATGTGGAAAAGTATGGTTAGCATTCAGTGAGCATAAATGGGAAAATGATGTTTTGACAAATTACGAAACCGATAATCAGTTGCGCAGTGAAAGAATGAGTTTAATAGAGCCTAAAAAAATGGCTCAAGGCTCCGTTATTGAAGCCAACGGTATAGCACAATTAAACGAAAGCAACGTAAAACAAATCATTGATTATAATGAGAAGTCGATTTTATCTATCATTCCAGATCCAACCATCAAGCGGTCTAAAACGCTAGTTTCCAATGATATAAATCAATGGAATACCGCCTTTTTTAATCAACATTGTACCCTTTACCCATGGGCGATAAACCGCCAGTTAAATCACACTCTTAACTCAGCAAGGGAGCGTTCAACCGAAAAAAACAGCTATATTGTCGGATTAAATGATGCGGCAGGTATCAGTAAAGAACTCAATGGTTGGTGTAATGAAATCATAGGTTACCTAAAGCTATTTAGTGAAGAACGTGAGCATGAAATTCAATCAGATGCATTGTTAACATTGTTCGAAAATAGCTTTATTAAAGCCAACGAAAATGAACGCCGTGAAGCCTTAAAGATTTATGAAGAATTGCATAGACAAAATAATTATTGGTTAGAAAAGGTTACCGAAACCGAAGGTGCAGATTGGTTAGCAAAGCGAAGAGTGCAGTATCAAAAACAATACCTTCTTGAACCGGACCTGCTGGCAGCGTTAAATCAAGGGTGTGATCTGTTTGCTGATTGGATGAAGCAACCACGAGTAGGTGCGTTATATTACCAACGATTGGATGTTGCTATGAAAGAGGTACAAAGTAATAAAAAAATCAGCGACTATCTTAAAAAAATCACCCAATTACGCGCTAAAGCCATTATGACAGTGCAGATAGACGAAACAATGCACAAAGAAGAAGTTGAAAAAATTACTACAATACCAAGAGAACAATGGAAAAAATACCAAGCCAGAATCAATCAACCATTAAGAGACACGTATAACAAAAAATACGAAGCGATCACTCAACAAGCAAGCTTGTTACACGAACAACGTAGCGAAAATGCCTTTATATGGATACAAAGTAATAGTTTTTTGAGCGTGCTTAATGATTATAGTCAGAACAATATTGAGGACGGTATCTTGTTTGAACGACTTGTTATCACGGCAATAGAGGGTTTGCAAGATACAAAGAAAGGTAATCAGGTTATTGGTGACTGGATCAAGGCGCGTAACATTCCTAAAACCAATCTAATCTGGCGAGCAGTAGCCTTTAATCAAACTGCAGCCATTAAAGAGTTAGAAGAATTTTTACTGGATGCTGAAAAATATCGTGAAGTAGACGGCAATGGTCGTTTGCATCGTACGTTACTCAACGTACCAAAAAATCTGTCCTACTTTACCTCAATTAGTCGGGATATTAACAGCAGTCTGCAAAAAAAGAAGCCCGATATCAATGCTAAATTTATCGATAAATTTGCCTACAAACGCGATAAGCTTGCGTCAATTTTAATTGGTAAATTATTCCGAAAACAGCCTGTTCGCGTGATGGTCGACGGTTTGCAAATCGGTGCGGATAATATTAACCATTATATTGGTCAGAAAATTTTTATGGTAAGAGCTGGGCTTGAGCCAGACATCGTTAAATCCGTCATGAATGAATATTATGATCGTAGGGATTGGATTACAAGAATGAAAAAATTAAACATTGATAATCAAATGTTTTCAGGACCCTTCCCTAATGTTGAGCAAAAAGGCCTTAAAGGCCAGTTAGGCAACAATTACCTAAAAACCTATACTCATAACATTCTGAAAAAAATCATTATAAAGAAAAACAATAAACCGACTAGCGTTATTATCAAAGGAAAATACGATGAACTGTGGGACAGTTATCACAGTCGTACATTTGGTCGCGATTTAAAAGGTACAAGGTTGTCGGCTGTTTTAATGGCATTTCAAATACCGGTGATTATGACGCTCATTATGCAAACGGATGATCACACGTCAGACGATTTTTTGAACCAGATTATGGCGGCATCCTTAAGTTTTATTAGTGTTTTCACCGATGTTTTGATTAAACCTATTGATATTGCTTTTAATAATACGAATTTGGTTATTGGGTTAAGAATGACCGGACATCTTACTGGGGCGGCATCTTCAATCTTTGGGTTGATGTATGCTATTCCGCAGGCTTTGAAAAGTAATCAAGATAATATTGAATTAACATTAAATAGAGCTAGCGTAATGGTCTATATTAGTCAATTTTTGAAAGCAAGTACCGCACTGTTAAAAATGTCTACTAAATTGGTTAATCGGGTTATCATTAGGGAATTAATTCTAATGGCTGGATTAAGAATTTTTACCTTTTTTGCATCTTGGTGGTTGCAGTTGATTTTAATCGTGGTGGAGTTTGTCTGGAATTTGATAGTCGATGATGACATTCAAAAATGGATAAGATCCACTCGATTCGGCACGCAATACAACCGAGATGAGACGCCGGATTTTAACACTGAGTTTCAGGCATTTAAAGAGCTAATGAAAGTTGAAGACAATCAGGAAGAAGTGGAGCAACAATCAGACAACTTTTTAACAGCCATCGGATGGGACAGTGATTGGTTATCAGACACATTAGGGATTAATTCCAATAATAACACTTACGCCACAGCCAATATCCCTTATTCTATAAATTAAAAAAGCGATAAACATTATGAGTCTAAAAAATTTTTATAAAATTCAGAAGCAAATCATCGATCGCTCCTGGCGACATCCCCCCAAACCACCGGTTCTACCG
>NZ_JAFNMU010000002.1:349160-351111 GCF_026537125.1 Gilliamella sp. B2828 | reverse complement strand
CAAACAGAAAAAAAATAGCAATAAACACTTGCAGTAAAATTTAAAGTGCCTATAATGCGCATCCACTGACACGGCGTCATCGACAAACAGAGACAGCAGGTGTAAGTGAGCAAGGTCAAAAATTTTGAAAAAAGATCTTGACGAATAAAAAGGTGTAGCGTAGTATACGCAGCCCTTGAGACAGCAAACTGAATAACAAAATGTTTAGTGAAAGATAAATAGCTGTCAGCTCTTTAAAAAGAAGAAACAGACAATCTGTGTGGGCACTTGCGAGACGAAAGATTAAAAGTCTACGGACTGAAAAAATTAAGTCTTGATAAGTGACACTGAAGATTCATTTGAATATGTCAGAGACAGTTATTGAGCATCAAACTTTAAATTGAAGAGTTTGATCATGGCTCAGATTGAACGCTGGCGGCAGGCTTAACACATGCAAGTCGAACGGTAACATGAGTGCTTGCACTTGATGACGAGTGGCGGACGGGTGAGTAAAGTATGGGTATCTGCCGAATGGAGGGGGACAACAGTTGGAAACGACTGCTAATACCGCATAATGTTGAGAGACCAAAGCATGGGACCTTCGGGCCATGCGCCATTTGATGAGCCCATATGGGATTAGCTAGTTGGTAGGGTAAAGGCTTACCAAGGCGACGATCTCTAGCTGGTCTGAGAGGATGACCAGCCACACTGGAACTGAGACACGGTCCAGACTCCTACGGGAGGCAGCAGTGGGGAATATTGCACAATGGGGGGAACCCTGATGCAGCCATGCCGCGTGTATGAAGAAGGCCTTCGGGTTGTAAAGTACTTTCGGTAATGAGGAAGGTGATGAATCGAATAGGTTCATCAATTGACGTTAATTACAGAAGAAGCACCGGCTAACTCCGTGCCAGCAGCCGCGGTAATACGGAGGGTGCGAGCGTTAATCGGAATGACTGGGCGTAAAGGGCATGTAGGCGGATAATTAAGTTAGGTGTGAAAGCCCTGGGCTCAACCTAGGAATTGCACTTAAAACTGGTTAACTAGAGTATTGTAGAGGAAGGTAGAATTCCACGTGTAGCGGTGAAATGCGTAGAGATGTGGAGGAATACCGGTGGCGAAGGCGGCCTTCTGGACAGATACTGACGCTGAGATGCGAAAGCGTGGGGAGCAAACAGGATTAGATACCCTGGTAGTCCACGCTGTAAACGATGTCGATTTGGAGTTTGTTGCCTAGAGTGATGGGCTCCGAAGCTAACGCGATAAATCGACCGCCTGGGGAGTACGGCCGCAAGGTTAAAACTCAAATGAATTGACGGGGGCCCGCACAAGCGGTGGAGCATGTGGTTTAATTCGATGCAACGCGAAGAACCTTACCTGGTCTTGACATCCACAGAATCTTGCAGAGATGCGAGAGTGCCTTCGGGAACTGTGAGACAGGTGCTGCATGGCTGTCGTCAGCTCGTGTTGTGAAATGTTGGGTTAAGTCCCGCAACGAGCGCAACCCTTATCCTTTGTTGCCAGCGATTCGGTCGGGAACTCAAAGGAGACTGCCGTTGATAAAGCGGAGGAAGGTGGGGACGACGTCAAGTCATCATGGCCCTTACGACCAGGGCTACACACGTGCTACAATGGCGTATACAAAGGGAGGCGACCTCGCGAGAGCAAGCGGACCTCATAAAGTACGTCTAAGTCCGGATTGGAGTCTGCAACTCGACTCCATGAAGTCGGAATCGCTAGTAATCGTGAATCAGAATGTCACGGTGAATACGTTCCCGGGCCTTGTACACACCGCCCGTCACACCATGGGAGTGGGTTGCACCAGAAGTAGATAGCTTAACCTTCGGGAGGGCGTTTACCACGGTGTGGTCCATGACTGGGGTGAAGTCGTAACAAGGTAACCGTAGGGGAACCTGCGGTTGGATCACCTCCTTACGAAGTGCTCGTAAGTGTTCACACAGATTGTTTGTTA